>JANOAI010000103.1:0-9268 GCA_031411055.1 Pirellulaceae bacterium | reverse complement strand
GTAATGACTTCCCAGCGAGGCGTTTTTTGAAATCAGAAACATTCCAGAAACTCTAGTCAGTCAGACCGAAAGTTGCGATCAAGAAACCGCAACCACCCCAGCCACCCTGCGAAAATGGCTGATTCTTAGTTGCGATTGATATCTTTGTGCATGTTGCCTTTATCGGCCAGCAGGAAGCGATCATCCGGGCCGAAGATTGGCTTGCCATCCTTGCGGACTATGTCATCCAGGTCATCGCGAAGGAACTCGACTGGTTTGATCTTCTCCAATGGATAAAGGTCGAAAAACTCTTGAGGCACGTACCACGGCAAGTGCGGTTTGGAAATTCCCAACGCGAGGAAAAAGGGCTTGCCATCAAAATCGCGTTGCAGCTGATCCGAAGCCCATTTGCAAGCGACGTAATCCTTGGTTTCTTCGACAGATGCTTTGACAGCGCCCCACGCAAAGTCGGTACCGCCAGCCTTGATACCATCCACCGGTGGGGGCGTCTCCTGCCACAGCATTCCCTTATTGTTACCACCTGGATGAGCAAACTCGTTAAACGCCCATTGGCCTTCGTCAAGACCGTCTGCTACTTCGTGTTTGTGATATATCTTGCCAGCCGAGACCGTATGGTAGCCATGCTTGCCAAAGTATTCCGGCATAGTGACGACATCTTTGGCTTTCGTTGAATTTTTCAGATTTTGATTATTGCCATAAACACCGGTCGAAGCAGCCCGTTTTCCGGTCAGTAAAGCCGAGCGCGTGGGACAGCAGACCGTCGACGGGCAATAGGCCTTGCTCATGACCATCGCATGTTGTTTGGCAAACCGATCAAAATTCGGCGTGATCACCTGGTCGTTGCCGCCAAGACATCCGACCCAATCGTTCAGATCGTCGATAGCAATGAACAGGACGTTGTAACGTTTTCCCTGATTTTTTCCTTCGTCGGGAACAGCGGCCATGGAGGGAACAGCAAAAGCCAAAACGAGGAAAGCAAGGTGTGCGGTTTTGGGGATATTCATGATTGGAGTTGAGGTAAGAAGAAAAATCGCAAGAAAATTGGGACAAGAGAATTTGGGGTTTTGAAAAATATTCCTACCCTTCATTTTCCTGCCTTTCTGGACTTAGCGGCTGAGGAAGAGCTCGCTGGTTACTACGGCTTCTATAAGTGATCGCAGACCGTGGTTACGTTCTGGCAGGGTTGCGACGATTCTTTCCACGATGGATTCATCCAGCGCCCCGATGCGGCGACCACAGGCGTAGGTGAGAAGTCGGTCGGTGAGCATACGAGCGAACACTTTTTGGCGCTGGACGAGGATCTTTTTCAGACCGGCAACGTCGGTAAACTTCTCCCCACTCGGGAGTTCGCCACTGGCGTCAACTTGGGTTTTGCCGATGCGCTCGCGCCACCCACCGACCGGGTCGAAGTTCTCCAAGGCGAAGCCTAGTGGATCCATCTTTTGATGGCAGCCATTGCAGCTTGGAGAATCGCGATGCTTGTTTAGCAGCTCGCGCATCGATTGAGCTCCTCGTACATCCGGATCAATCGCAGGCACGTCATCGGGTGGAGGTGGCGGCGGAGTGCCGAGGATGTTATTCAGCACAAAAACACCTCGCACGACGGGTGAGGTTTCGATGCCGTTGGCCGTGATGGTGAGCACAGAACCCATGCCGAGCAGACCACCGCGTTTGGAATCCGCGAAAGAAACTTTGCGGAACTCGTGAGCGCGAGTAGGATCGCCAAGTTCGCCCAGACCGTAGTGCGTAGCGAGCGGCTGGTTAAGGAAGCTGTAGTCGCAGTTGAGAAAGTTCACGATACTGGCATCGCGTTCGATGAGGTCTCGCATGAAGAGCCTGGTTTCTTGTTTGAAGGCGTGCTCGAGTCCTTTCGAATAGTACGTTTCAAAATCACCGCGGTCCGGCGGCATGCCGCCAAGGTTCCGGAGGTTGAGCCAACTATCGAGAAAGCCAGACACGAAGGCATCGGAACGATGGCTCTGTAGCATGCGGCGAGTTTGCGTTATGACCATTTCAGGTTTGGTCAGCTCTCCGCTTCCTGCAAGGCGTAGCAACTCCTCATCGGGCATTGAGGACCATAGGAAGTAGGAAAGGCGTGAGGCGAGAGCGTAGCCGTTAAGCTTGAGACGAGCCTTCGAGTCCTCTTCCACGTTTTTTGATGTAATAGTGTCTTGAGAGAGGTAAACGAAGGCCGGCGAACAAAGAACAGCCTTGAGTGCATCCTTAAGACACTCTTCAGGCGAACGTCCGGCGCTGAAGCGTTTCTTAGCCACAGCCATGAGGCGGTCCACTTCTTCTTCGGTGGCTGGGCGACGGTAGGCTCGACTCGTGAAGGACTTAATCACTTCACGCAACTTGGTTGGAGTAAAAGTAGCCTTTCCAAGAACAGCTTGCTGAGTCGCAGGCGGCCACTGTTCGACGATCGGCCCGCGAATTTTAACTTCGTCGATACGAATATGCGGAAACTTGCATTCACTTACTGTGATTTCGCGTGCTTCGACGATGCCGATCCCCTTCTTTCCGTTCTCGCGTGCTGTTTTCGGCCATTTGTCTTTGTGATACTCGGCAATTTTGAACCAAGTGCTGCGGGCATCTTTAGGGCCGTTCGGAAAAACAAACCGTGGCGTATGCCCCGCATCCAGCCAAACTTTCATCGTATGCCACGCGGCTTCGCCATCGGTCAAAGTCTGCTCGGCCAACATGGGTTGGTGAGGCTGAGGAAGATCCATTGGTCCAAGCTTTACATCGCCAGGCACAACGCCGAGACGAAACGGCTCACGCGAGTCGGTGCCAAATATTTCAGGGGCATAGGGATGCTCTCGGTTCATAGCCTTAACCAAAACTTGGATCTCATAGAAGCCATCAGCGGGGACCCCCTCTTTGAAATCGTTGATAAAGGCGTAACCTCCGACGTGTTTCTCCGAATCCATGCACTCAAGAACAAGCAGGTGAAGGTTATCGTATTCCTTTTGCTTCTTCTCTGAATTTGACTTGTTTCGAAATTCTCCGTTGAAGTGCCAAGTCTTTTCAGGATATGGCTGATTGAGTGCGAAAGCTTTCTCCACGACAACGTCCGCAGCATCGAGATACTGGTCCAACAAATACCCCGAGGTCTGAAGCACATCACCGAGGTTCTCCATGTTCTCTTCAGCTTGATCACGAGGAAAATTCGTCGTCGGATCAAACGCGGCCATGTTCATCCCAAAAAGATGGCCGATCGTATTGTTGTATTCGTGGCGGTTCAGGCGTCGCAACACGGTGCTCCCCCCAGTACTAGCGAGATTTTCACGGCCTTGCGTCAATGCTAAAGTCGCTTGCTCGACGAAGGCTTTCAATTCTTCAGCGGAGGGTTGTCGAGCTTTCTTCGGCGGCATGTCGCCAAGGTTGATTTGATCGAGGATATCTTTGAGGTCGATCAACGTGTCGACTTTAGTAGCGGGAAGCTTCAGCTCATCAAACCTCCGGTCCCCTTTCTGCTTCGCCGCTCCGTGGCAGTCATTGCAGAAAGTGGTGAGGAAATGTTGAACTTCGGGCGGGCCGGCAAAGAGACTGGTCGCAAAAAACAGCGAGAATAAAACGCCCCATTTCATACCCTGCATTCTGGTTCTGGATAAAAAGTCAGCGGATGGTTGTGTAGTGGACATGCTTGTGAGTGATGTTGGCCCAATGAATGGCACGAAGTGTGTTGTGTTGCGTTGTGTTTCCAGAATTTATTGCGAAGCGATTACGCCCATCCGCCGGTGGCAAGCGAATTGCCACCAACGGTTTTCGGAGCTAGGCGAGTCCGGTGAGCGTGCTATTGCTGGTGCCGAACGTTTCCAGTTCGGCGCCGAAGCGTTGCAACATCGATAGATAAAGATTACATAACGGTTGGCGATTAAGGCCTTTCGCTGGATAGGCTTTATGTTCGCCGTGTTTGAAACCGCCACCAGCCAGGATGATCGGGAGATTGCTATTCGTATGCGAGTTCGCATTCCCCATTCCGCTCCCGAAGAGGACCATTGAATGATCGAGTAACGTTCCTGCACCATCCTCAATCGATTTGAGCTTGGCAAGAAACCGAGCAAACTGTTCGGTCTGATAGCGTTCCATTTTATTGAGGGCTCTAATCGCCTCTTCACGCATCCCATGGTGCGACAGGGAATGATAGCTGGACTTCAGATCGAACGCCGCAGCCTCGAAATCACCGCCGATCTCGAAGGTCGCAATGCGAGTGGAATCCGTTTGCAAGGCGAGAGCGATCAAGTCATACATCACCGGCAAATCCGAAACAAAATCGTTGTTTTTTGGCTCGTCGATTTTCGGATCAGGCTTCGGCACATGAGCCCAATTGCGTCGCAGCTCAATCTGCTTTTCCACATCGCGGACCGACGTGAAATACTCTTCCAGCTTTTCTTTATCGCGTTGTCCGAGATGTCGTTGCAGCGACTTCGCATCGCCTTGCACCGCATCGAGGATCGAGTCTTTCAGATCGAGACGATCGAGGGACGCTGCGACGTCGGCTGCACCATCGGAAACAAAAAGCTTTCGGAACAGCTCACGCGGTGTGCTGATCGGGGGAACACGCGTGCCGCTACGAGTCCATGACATGAGACAGCCGCCGTGGATGCCGCTCTCCGAACCCAGCGCGAGTGTTGGAAAACGGGTGGCGCCTCCGAGTGTTTCCGCAGCTCGTTGGTCGACAGTGATGTTCCCTTCGGGCATCCCCTTCGCGTCGGCCGTGCGCACGCCGCTGAGGAAGGAGCTCATCGCAAAGTGCCCCCCTTTTACGCCGTGATCAAGCCCTGAGAAGATCGTAAAGTCTTTCTGATGCGGCTTGAGCGATTCGATGGATGCAGGAAGATCGTAATCCGCTCCAGCGTTCTTCGGAAAGAACGTCTCGGGATAAAAACCGAGCAAGTTGCCGATGCATACCATCCGCATCGGTCGATCAGCGTCCGCCACCTTGCCCGCTAACGTACCGACGGCAGAATCTTGAGCGAAGACACGACCGCCCAACGATTCCAACAGTGGCAGAGCAACGCTGATTCCTGTGGCACGAAGAAAGAAGCGACGGTTGGATGAAGCAGGACAATTTGGAAGGGACATAGGTTTTTGGTTCAGATGTTATTGGTTGGAAATCGGATAGGTGGGAGAATGAAGGCCAAAGTAGTAGTTCGACTGTCCCAAATGCTTTAACACGAAGCGCAAGCGAGTGGTTTGACTATCGCAACCTCTAGAAAACCACTCGCTTGCGCTTCGTGTTATCAATGAGATTATGCCTTCCGTAAGGATTTGGGACAGTCGAAGTAAGCACCGAGACATTCACGTCATCCAAATAGTGGACCGAAGCCACCGCCGATTCATCTGCCGGAGGAACAGCACCAAGAATAATGACCAAACTCTGCATTCCGCGTGGCAAAGGTATTTTTAGTGAGAAGGTATGCCATCCACGCTCACCGGACGGTGCGTCGAACCTCTGCGATACCGACACCACGTCATCGTTTTCCGTTTTTGACCAAAAGTCTTTCGTCGCCTGCTCGGGTGTATCAATGAGCGCAACGGCGCGAATCAGATACCGCGATGAAACGTCTGCATTCGCCGCGAAGAACGAAGCCGTGATCTTTACTTCGGCGTCGTCGACAATGCCACGCATCGGCAATGAGCCAAGATCGAGCACCTGATACACGCGAGAGGTATGGTTCTTCACCTCTTTCTCCCGCGGGATCGGTTCTAGCCGTAGCATTCGTTTCCCTTCACACGGTTGAACCCCATTTTCAGTCGACACGACGGCAGCTGAATCCACGCCCCATTGTCCGATCTGATGAGGAAATCCATCGCCCAAAACTGCTTCCGCATTCTCCATTCCCGGTTCATAAACGGCCAACGGCAATTTTTTTGAAACAGCCAAGCGATGCGATACAAATCCAAATACCATCGATGTACAGAACATACCCAAGACCAAGCCTGCCGCCGCCGCAGAAAGGGGCCGCCACGCAAGCCATGCATTTCGATTTGACCGCGGAGAGATCTCGGTCTTTAAGGGATAGACGACTACCGTCGGCATGGCTCCCAAAGCCACGTCAAGATTCGTGTAGCGAATGTAGGATTCAAGGAAGTCGGCGTCTTCGCGCAGGCTCGATTCGAGCTGCGTAAAATCCTCCGCCGAAGCTTCGCCATCGCGGCAACGGCGGATAAGTTCAAAGCGAGGGTCGTTTGTATTCATATGAGTTCCTCCGAGGCGAGCATTCGCTGGGTACAGTCCATGAGCGTGAGACGGATGCGGTGCAGAGATTTATAAAGAGCCATCGCGGTGCGGCCCAGTTGCGTTGCAAGGTGATCGATCTTGACGCCGGGTGCATAGGCTGCCTGCACGAGTTGACGCTGATTGTCGGGGAGCTTTTGTAGGCAGAAATCGAGTGCACGGCGTTCCGCCTCGAGCGCGTCGGACTGCTCCAGCACCGTTTGAGCGAGCAGCTCAAACACGTCATCGCCAAAACTATGCCGATCGCGAGCCCGGTCACGTCGGAAGGCTAGCACTTCCATGCGTGCCACGCCAAACGCCCAACGACAAAAAGCCAGGCTATCCATCCCCATTTCAAACTTTCGCCATAGCACTACCGCTACTTCCTGCATTACCTCCCGCTCCTCGTCACGCGAGAACAGCAAGGATCGCACAAAGACGCGCAATGACTCCTCATGCTCCATAAAGAGCCGTAGAAAATGGTCATGCTGCTTTTGGTCGTATTCCGTCATGCTGTAAGGATGCTCCACGGAGTCGAAAATCTTGCCGGAAAATTTTTAGAAATTGCTTGTGACCATTGGATCACTGGGCTCCTGCTGGAAAAGGGGGCACGGGGGAGGGCTCAAGATCGTTTCGAAAATGGGCCTGGCACTGGTATTGGGAGTTGAAATATGCATCCCACGTCCCGCGTTTGTCCCACCAAGAACTCGGAAAATTCTGTTCCCATTAATGGCAGCTCGAACCATAAACGGGCTGAGTGGTTGGATAGCGACTGTAAATCGGAGCGGGGCTGCTTGAGTGAAAGTGGTAGGCCGATGTGATTGGCTGGACGATGGTGCCGGCCGAATTCGTGTACGTCGACGTGGGATTAAAGATCGGTGCTCGAACGCTTTGCGCTTGGGATGCAGTCGAAGCTGCCATTGCCTGATGTTGAATAACGTGAGCTTGATTTGAGATTGTTGAATGCTGACGATTTAGTGGGCAATTGCCCGAACTGCAGCCAGAGCTGGGAAAACTCGATTGACTGTACAGCCCAACTGCGATTGGGTTCGTGAGACTTTGGTATCCGATCGACGAACGAGACAATGAAGGCTGCGAGGCACTCCTCCCCATTGTCGTTGAGTGGATCGTCTGGGCCTTGGAATAGCCACTGCGAGTTCCACTTTGAGCGCGAGCCATGTTCGACAGTCCGATGTAGAAGACTAGCGTGACCACTGTCGAAAAACAACGAATAGAATTTTTCACCGTATCACCATTTTATCAGAGCAGAGAAGTAGCTTCAGCGATCGCATCGCCGAATGCTTGCGGATTCTTTCCGCTCAAGCCAGTTTGTTCTGTGTGCTGGCTCACATTCAACCATGAAATCGCGCTCGGTGATCCGCATAAGGCCATAGAAGTAGGTATCTCGCAAAGATAAGAATACGATCGTACGGATACTTCTCCTCCATTGGCCGCTAGTGCTTCGTCACAGCTAAGTTTTAGGGTACGACGGACTTCCAGTCCGTCGACAAACATTGGCACCGACGGATTGGAAGTCCAGGGCATTAAGGGTATCGAATGTTTTGAATCCCGTGGGCTCGCCCCACGGATCGTTGGGATTTTCACTAACAACTGTGAAAACGGAACATCCTCGAATCCCGCAGGCTTGCCCTGCGGATGTTTCGGCTTTTCGCTACACTGGCTCCGATGCCGTTCATGGTGTTAGCGTGAAACCGAACGAACCGCGGGGCGAGCCCGCGGGATTTTGATATCGCTATGTACCCTGAAAGCCACGGTCTGGATGATTTCATTTTCCGATCCGTTTCGCTCGTTGAGCTGCCCCATTTTGATGAAGGGTGAGAGCAATTGCGGGACCTTTGGATTTGAGATGGAATTCCAACGTCGCATCCAAACCACGGTATGACCATCGAGTCGCAGTATCGGAAAACACTTCTTGGGTTTCCTGGTTGGTGATACCGACCATCAATTGTCCGTTCTGATCTTTGACATCGAAAATGAAGTTGGGGGCTAGCTGGTAGCGTCCAGTCAATCGGGAACGCAGATCTGCATCAATCTTCAGCTCTTTAATCTGTTGCTCAGTCAGTTCTCCGTTGGGTTTCTCCTTGGGCTTATTTGCTGCTTTCCGCACAACAACCTCAAGCATTAACTTGGCTGCGAGCTCATCCGCCTCGTCGTTTACTGCGGTGTTGCACAAGACAATGATTGCCGTCTTGATTTGACGATTGATTAAAATGACCGATCGCGATCCGCCCGTCCCGCCGTTGTGCCATCGCGTTTCTCCATCAGCATGAATCATCCATCCCAATCCCATCGCCGGCCCAGATGCATCGGCAGGGATGTGTTGTTTCCAAGCAAGTTCAATTACTTCGCCAAGTTTGTCTTTCGGAGGATTCAATTGCGCTTTCGCAAATCGCATCAGGTCACGCATGTTGGCATGGACACCACCGGCACCCGGCAGGTCGGCAAACATCCATGCTAGAGTGGGCGAAGAAACCTTGTTGTGTGGGGGCGCAAAGCGCTTCTTTTGTTCATCGGTCAGATCAACGGTACAGTCGGGCATACCAAGCGGTGTGGCGATTCGATCTTGAAGAAGTTTCTGATAAGTTGATTTCGCATTCTCTGCAACAGATAGCCAAGAATCGATGCGCCAAATTTGCAGCAGAATTTCCTGCAGCAAGTCATCCAGATCGCTATCAGCATAAGCGCGTGCGATCGCCGCGAACCGACCTCGGTTCCGATCGAGTAAATCTTCGAACGTCGCTTGCTTATCTCGCCAATGCACCGAGCGCTTCTTCAATCCTAAAAACCGGGGGAGCGAATCTCGTCGTGAGTTTCGGTACGTGCTACCAGTCGCCAAAAGTCTTGTCGACTTGCGCTACCGGCCAACCCAGACCAATCCTGAAGTGGGAGATGGAATGAGCTGTTGGGATCCCGTAGTTTTCGCCAATCGTGGCCAATCCACGAGGATTAACGCACGTTTCATGATATTAGTTGCCGACCGCGGCCGGTTGTTACAAGAGGTTGGAAAATCACCGGTTCGAGACA
>JANOAI010000102.1:0-2953 GCA_031411055.1 Pirellulaceae bacterium | reverse complement strand
GGCGTCTGAGGCAGTTGGCGATAACAACTGCCAACTCTCGTCACCAGCGGAGGCGATTATGACGGACCGAGTGGTAGTATCGGATGCGTGCGGTATCAATTGTTGCAAGAGTGAGATGGCCCTCGAAGTTGGTAGTGAGCTTGCCGCCATTGCAAGCTCTAGACGCAAGCGAGCGTCGTTGTGCGCAATCATCTTTGTGATCCGCTCGTTCGTCAGAAGCGATTCAGCTTTTTTCATTTGGCATGTCAACGCAATCGCGTGACGATTGACATGAGAATCAGGACTCTGCATTGACGCGATCAAGCTTCCGTCGTCAAGCTGACCAAGCCTCGCCAGTAGATGCATTGCGAGAATTTGCGTTGCTGCGTTCGTCGACTTCGACACGAGAGTTCGCAACGATGGTGTTACGTCCGTGGCTTGTCTTTCAACCAAGAGTTGGCTTGCCATAAGCCGCTGCCATGCAATAGGGCTGGAGAGTCGTTCTACCAATCCTAAATTGTCCAACTTTGCGGGTGCAACGTCCGCTTTGATCGTCGGCAAGGTAGACCGTGATGCGTCTTGGGAGACAGGACTGACTCGCCAAATACGTCCGCGATCGGTACCGCTAGTCAAATCGAGATGCTTTTTGATTTCCGGAGGGAGGCTCAGCGGATGCTCGATGACCTCGCGGTACATATCAGCGATGTAGATTGCCCCATCCGGTCCATCGCCCAGTTGGACTGGACGAAACCAAATATCGGACGAGCGAACAAATTCGGTCTGGTCATCAATTCGGCTTGCGGTCCAAAAAAGATCCTTCGATTCAAGCTTCTTGCGATGGACCAAGTTGCTCCCGACATCGCAGACCAGCGCTGTATCAAATCCAGGGACACCAAAGCCCGCCTCGCTGTCAACAATCCAGGCCCCGGTCGCTCCCGTAAAATATCCGGCCGCACGTCCTCCTCCTTCGACTGCTCCACGCACTTTCCCAGTGACTCGCAATCGCGTACGAACGATGCGCCAAGGTTCGATAGGGCTACTGCGATAGACCTCGGCTTGCGGACCATCTTCAGCGATACTCCGACGCGTTGTGATTGGGAGAGAACCGACATTCTGTCCCGCAAGCCATCGATCCAAATCGAGAATTTGTTGCAGATGATCGCTGTTGCTGGAAACGAATCGATCGCCCCAACGATTCATCGACGCCCCATGCTGCGCGCCGCCCGAAATTGCTGAAAGTTGTTGGCTGACAGGGTCGATGCGAAAGTCGCGTCCGCGAAGTTCTAGTGAATTGCTGCCGATCAATTTGCCGGAAAGCTGTGCGCCAGAGCTGCTTGTCGATCCAACCAGATAACCGTCGACACTCCATCGCAAGCTGTTAGCCATCCCTTGGACGTTGCTTCTACCGAATCCTTCGCACCATTGCTCCTGAGCGTCATGTTTTCCGTCTTGATTGGTATCCCGAAACCACGTCATGAACGGCGGCGCTATCACGATGACTCCATCCTTCCACGCGTGAATCGCTGTTGGCCATGAAAGTTTCTCGACGAAAACGGTTCGCCGGTCCATCTTGCCGTCGTGGTCGGTGTCTGAAAGTTTTGCAATGCGCCCCAGAAAATCATTTCCTTGTTCGCTATAGTCGATCATTTCGACCACAAACAAATCACCGTTTGCATCAAAAGAAAATGCGACTGGATCAAAAACTAACGGTTCGGCAGCTACGAGTTCGATTTGGAAGCCATTTACGACTTCAAATCGTGTCATCGCTTCTGTCGGAGACAACGGTGCAATGCGAGGCAATTCAGCGGAAAAATCTTCTTCGGCCAAAGCCGTTTCCTTCGTTTGGCAATGGGCCTGTTGCACTGGACCAAGACAAAGAAGCCCCATCGACAGTATGGAAGCGCTAACAACAAGGTGACGCAAAGTCATGTTTTTACCACCGCTAGATTCAAAAAGTTCTCATCCAACCGACATGATATCGCCTCGAAATCGAACTAACTAGTTCGGCTGTCCCAATATTAGTCCGCTGACACCACTCAACTTCAAGGGTTGCGAGTGAGTGTCAGAAACACGAAACCGACGTTTAGCGAGAAGTGTAGTCATTTTCTACTTCAAGAATTGATTGACTTGACGTTGGATAGTGTCGAAACTATTCCCCAAGATCCCCTTCCGTTGGGATTTCTGTCATCCGCTTCATACCGTCAAGTTGGCTCGTTTCCTACCATGATGCAATCTCGTCCTAGTATTTTTGCGATGTTGCTTTGTTTGTTTCCTTTCTCCGTGGGACGCGCAGATACGAAGGCACCTCAGATTGCCGCCGAACGGAACGTCGACGTGCGGATGCGAGATGGTGTCATTTTGCGGGCCGATATTTTCAGGCCCACTGGCGAAGGGCCTTGGCCAGTGCTTGTGTTGCGTACCCCCTACAACAAAGAGGGACCGAAGGCAGACCCGTATGTGAAAGCGGGTTATATGGTGGTGAAACAGGATGCCCGCGGGCGGTATGCGTCGGAAGGAAAATGGGAATCGAACTATCGATTTGAGACGCACGATGCCGAGGATGGCTACGACACCGTCGAATGGGCGGCAAAGCTTCCAGGCTCCAACGGCAAGGTCGGAACGTTCGGCGTGTCGTACAATGCTTTTCTCCAATGGAAGCTAGCAGCGCTGCGTCCGCCATCATTAGTATGCATGGCTGCTCAATCGATACCTTCGAGTATGAACGCGTTGGAAGGTCCGGGCACGATACGACCGGGCCGACGCTTGAACTGGTTTTATTGCGGCATGTCGCCGGACATGCGACTACGCTCGGGCGCGGATGGTGTGAAGACTAAGGCAGAAGCAGCCAAACTTTGGAAAGACGGCGAAGGCGAACGATTGCTTCATTTTCTTCCGTGGTTCGACTTGCCGAAGAACGTCTTTGAAGACGAAGAACAAGCGATCGAAGCATGGATGCGTGAGCCGCATCGAGATC
>JANOAI010000101.1:0-8376 GCA_031411055.1 Pirellulaceae bacterium | reverse complement strand
TTGGTACCTGACCCCGTTTTCCGACTGGCCGTTCTCTAAAACCAGCTCACGCATTTCCAAATGCGCATTTTCCTCAGGGCCGAAGGCCCTCATACCCACAGGCCTGGCACAACCTGTGCCGATGGCGGAGCCATCGGAATGCAAGTTTTACAGAATCTCGAGCCTCGTTGGGGCGCTACAAACCAAACTGTGCCGCCCCTCAGTGGCTTGGTTGACGATGGATATCGGAACCGAGGCTTTCAGCCTCGGCATAGGTTGTACCGACCCTTCGGGTCTCAATCGCGAAATTTTGAACTTAGCGTCGCCGGCTCGGGGTTCACACGATTACTTTTCGCAATAGGCGGAATGCTCGAGCATCGAAGCTACCAAAGCGGTCCAGCCGGTTTGGTGACTGGCTCCTAACCCCGAACCATCGTCCCCGTGAAAGTACTCATAAAATAGATAGAGATCCTTCCAATGCGGATCGTTTTGATAGGCTTTCACGCGTCCATGCCCTGGTACGCGTCCGTCGGCATCGGCTTTAAAAATGGAGGTGAGTCGTCGTTCGATTTCATCGGCGACTTCTTTGAGGTTCATCATCACGCCTGAACCCGTCGGGCATTCCACCAGGAAACCGTCGCCATAAAAGTGATGGTACTTGCGAAGTGATTGAATAATCAAAAAATTGAGTGGAAACCAAATCGGACCGCGCCAATTGCTGTTGCCACCGAACATGTAGGAATCGCTTTCGCCAGGAACGTACGATACGGATTCGGTTCCATGGTCATGCCGAAAAATAAATGGCTTCTCACCGTGAATGGCCGACATCGAACGAATTCCAAAGGGTGATAGAAATTCCTTTTCATCGACGAGATAGTTAAGCATGTGGCGAAAACGATCAGGCGATGGAATTGCTAACAATCGCATCCCGAATTTTTGCGTCTCGGGGCAGATCCGTTCAAAGTAGGTCATATGTTTTGACATCTCGCGTCGGTTCTTGAGAAACCAATTCATACGCCGCGAGAAGCCAGGTAATTTGCTGATCAGCTCTTCGTCGAGCAGAACTGGAGTGCAAAGTGGTATGAGACCGACTAACGAGCGAACTCGCATGGGCGTGCTTTTGCCGTCGCGTAGCAAGTGATCGTAGTAAAATCCATCTTCGCTTTCCCATAAGCCAGTTCCGTGCAACGTGTTCATCGCTTCGGCGATTGCGACGTAGTGTTCGAAGAATTTGCTGGCCATGTCGCCATAGGCTTGATCCTGTTCCGCCAACTCTAAGGCCATTTGCAACATGGTTCCGCAGAAGAAAGCCATCCAAGCGGTCGCGTCGGCTTGGTCGAGCGTTCCTCCGCCAGGCAACGGTTTGCTCCGATCAAAGACTCCAATGTTATCGAGCCCCAAGAAGCCGCCGCTGAATACGTGATCGCCGCGAGTGTCTTTTCGATTGACCCACCAGGTGAAGTTTAAAAGGAGTTTCTGGAACGTTCGTAAGAGGAATCCGCGATCCTTCTTCCCGTTTGCTCCACTTCGATTGTAGAGTTCCCAACAGGCCCATGCATGGACTGGAGGGTTGACGTCGTTCAGCGCCCATTCATAAGCGGGGATCTGGCCGTTGGGATGCATGTACCATTCGCGCAAAAATAGGATCATCTGTTCCATGGCAAAGGCAATATCGATCTTGCCCATCGGGACCATATGAAAAGCTAAATCCCACGCGGCATACCATGGATACTCCCATTTGTCCGGCATCGAGATCACATCGCGATTGAAAAGATGATGCCAATCACTATTGCGTCCATGCTTGCGTGACTCAGGCGGGAATGGTCCGCTGGGATCGCCATTGATCCATGGATCGACGATGTAATGGTAAAACTGTTTTGTCCATAACAAGCCAGCGTACGCTTGACGCGAAATGGCTTTTTCTTCATTGCTGAGTTGAGAAGGAATGACAACGCGATAAAACTCGTCGGCTTCGCTTATCCGATCGGCGAAGACTTGGTCAAAAGCTTCTCCGAAGGCTTGTTCGTTGCTGACAAGCCCATCGGCCGAAAGTCGACAATGCACTTCGAAAGGCTCATTTGGCTGAACAATCGCCAAAAAGTAAGCAGCGCATTTTGTTCCGAAGCCACGGCTTTCGACGGCTTTCATATCGCCTTCGACAACATACTGGTGGAAGGCGTCTTTGAAATACTTGCCGGTCGTTGGTAGGCCAGGATGTCGTTGAGGGTTCGTTTCGTTGTCCGTGAAGAGCCAGGCTGGCTTGTTTGAAGACATGCTGGCCGCCCCTTGCGCCGAATCGCAACGAAAGACAAACTTGCCAAGTGTTTCATGATCGAGCGAAACGCTTCCGTCAGGCATCAGCCTCATTCGCGGCTTTGCCGAACAACCTTCATGATCGCAGCCCCAGATCCAGGTGTTGCGAAACCAAAGCGTTGGCAATAGATGGACAGGCTGAGCGACTGGACCACGATTATGGATTCGAATCCGAATGAGAATATCGTCGGGACTCGCTTTCGCGTATTCGATCTCGCAATCGAAATAATGTCCATCATCAAAAAGACCGGTATCGGTTATCTCGTATTCAAATTCTTTACGCGAGCGACGTCGATTTGCTTCAGCGAGTTCTTCGTAAGGAAACCGCGCATGCGGATACTTGAAGAGTCCCTTGGCGTAAGAGTGGGTAGGGGTTGCGTCGAGGTAGTAGTAGCATTCCTTGACATCTTCGCCGTGATTACCTTCTGGCCCAGGGACGCCGAAGAGTCGTTCTTTCAATATCGGGTCTCGCCCGTTCCAGATGGCCATCGCAAAGTTGACCCGTCCTTCACGATCGCAAATTCCGAGCAAACCATCTTCGCCCCATCGGTACGCCCGTGACCGCGCATGGTCATGCGGAAAGTAATACCAAGCTTCTTGGTCCTCCGAATAGTCTTCCCGGACTGTTCCCCACTGCCGTTCCGATAGGTACGTTCCCCATCGTTTCCAGTTGACTTCGCGACGGCGATCGGCATTTAGCCGTTGTTGCTCTGCCGTTTCGGGGTGGATGTCGATAGTCATGTTGCAAATCCGTTTGGCACAATTCGATACGTTTCGAGGAAATCTAACCCAAGCATTCTACGGGCAACCTTCAAACCTTATGATGGGGGCATCCTATTTTCTTTACTCTCGAACTTTCCCCGAGTGCATTAACCATGAAACGCCGCTCATTTGTTCGCCAATCCGTTGTTGCCGCAACGATGGCATCGCTTGTTTCGACCCCCTTTGCGAAGGATTCTTGGGCTGCCGAGGTTCGCAAGTTCAAGCTCCACTACGCCCCGCATTCGGGAATGTTTAAAGCCCATGCCGGGGATAACATCATCGATCAAATCAACTTTGCAGCCGATCAAGGCTTTACGGCTTGGGAAGAGAATGGCTTGCCTGATCGAAGCGCGGAAGAACAAACCAAGATCGGCGAGACGTTAGCTGCTCGCAATATGAAAATGGGGGTGTTTGTTGCCTTTGGAAGTTTTGACGAACCCATTTTTGTCCGAGCGGATCATCCAAAGCGCGAAGAGGCTCTAACTAAGATGAAAGCCGCTGTCGACATTGCAAAGCGGGTGAATGCAAAATTCATGACAGTCGTACCTGGTTCGGTGGACCAACAACCCGTCGCGGACGCGAAGTGGAACAAGTATGGAGGGCCTCGACTAAGAGAAGGGATGCAGATGGCTAACTGCATTGAATTACTCAAACGTTGCGCTGCTATCCTAGAACCACACGGTTTGGTCATGGTACTCGAACCATTGAACTGGGAAGTCAATCATGGTGGCACCTACCTGCGCTCCGCCGATCAAGGGTACGCATTATGCAAAGCGGTAGGGAGCCCGTCATGCAAGGTTCTTTATGACGTCTATCACGAGCAGATTACCGCGGGCAACATTATCCACACGATGGATGCCTGCTGGAGCGAGATCGCTTATCTTCAAACAGGTGACAATCCTGGCCGCAAGGAGCCAGGAACGGGCGAGATGAATTATCGAAATATTTTCAAGCACATCGCTTCAAAGTCGACGGATATCATTATCGGGATGGAGCACGGCAATTCACAGAAAGGCAAAGAGGGCGAACTGGCTGTGATTCAAGCCTACCGCGATGCTGATCAGTTTTAAAAACAACATCTGAAATGGGCTTCTACTGCAAGCCGATGTTTTCAAGACAGGTACACGCCATGCTTTCAAGACAGGTACACGCTTTCAGTCCATGGAAATACCGAACAAAGCTAACTGGACAGCGCTACTTTGAATCAAATTGCCGATGATTCGTGACGTTTTCGAAATCATTAGCCGTTTTGGCGTTAGCCACGGTTTTCAGTGCAAGAACCGCGGCGAACGCCCAATGCCATCTACTTTAGCGGTGCGGCCCGAGCCGCCCGGTTCTTGATTGGCCGTATAACCAAGCCAAATACGAAATACACCGGACAGCTTGCGCTGTTCCGCTACAAGAGTAGATGGCATTGGGCTAACGCCGTTCGGCTGATTCAACGTGGCGCTGTCCAGCTAGGTAACTCATTCTTGGTTGATTTTGCATGAAGCTTAAACTACATCGCTATTGCTTACCACTTGCGAATCCATTCACGATTTCGCGAGGGTCGATTACGACTCAGAACAGCCTGATCGTAGAGTTCGAACACGATAGTCTTCGTGGTTTCGGCGAGGTGACGGAGAATAGCTATTATGGACACACGCTGGGTTCAATCGAATCATCGTTAAGGCATATCGAAGATCGCTTGTTTCGCTATGCCGAAGAATCCCCGCTCAATCTATGGTCAGAGTTTCTCCGAGGGATGAACGGCGATACGTTTGCTATGTCGGCGCTCGATATGGCAGCACATGATCTGCAGGGGAAACGAAAAGGTATCCCAACTTGGCAAGATTGGGGGCTCGTTTGGGATCAGACTCCTTCTTCAAGTTACACGATCGGGATCGATTCAATTGACCGTATGGTTCAAAAATTGCGAGCGGAGCCCAACTGGCCGATCTACAAGATTAAGTTGGGAACGCAAGAAGATATCGCAATCGTGACCGAATTGCGAAAGCACACCGACGCAATTTTTCGCGTGGACGCGAACTGCGGATGGAGTGCCGACGAAACCATTGCGAACTCCGTAAAGCTAGCCAGAATCAATGTCGAATTCATCGAGCAGCCACTCCCGATCACCGCGTCTCGCGAAGAAAAACGTCGCGTGTACGAACAATCGGCGCTACCGATTTTGGCGGACGAGGATTGTCAAGTTATCGACGATGTCGTTCGCTGCCATGAACTTTATCACGGGATCAATGTGAAGCTTTGCAAATGTGGGGGCCTGAGTCCTGCGATGATCATGCTGCGAAAGGCTCGCGAGTTGGGGATGAAAACCATGGTTGGTTGCATGATCGAAAGTTCGATTGGTATCAGCGGTGCGGCTCAGTTACTTCCAATGCTCGATTACGCCGATCTCGATGGTGCAGCTCTGCTAAGCCACGATCCGGCCACGGGGGTCAAGATCACGAACGGCAAAATTGAAAAGCCTTATTTTCCCGGGACAGGGGCATCGCTTAAAAAGGATTAGAGCAATTCTGGAAGACTACTTCTTGAAAGTAGTTATTTGGAATCGACGGCGAGTTTTCGGCGGTAAATCGTATCGCCATGGGTGATGTAAAGGTACTCGTGGTTTGGTCCGGCCAAGACACAACTTGTCAACGGAGCCGTTTCGTTAAGCTTTGGCAACACTCCACATTGCCGGCCTGTCGGATCGAAGATTTGAACGCCAAGGGCCGAGGTTACGTAGTAGCGACCGGTCTTATCGACAGACATTCCATCGCCTTTGGAGGCAGGTTGATATGGCGGAGGCTCATTAAATTTAAACTCGCCCTTAGGATCGATTGGCAATCGCATTGTCATGCTCGGCATTTGAGCGTCGAGTGAACCATCAGGATTGACTCGGAAAGTCCATACGAACTCTCCTGCCGAGTCCGAAACGGCCAACGTTCCACCGTCATTCGAAAGGGTGATTCCATTCGGACGATTTACACCTGTCGCAACCGGTTTGACTTCACCTGTCTTGATATTGATACGGGTGATTCGTTGATGCTTGGTTTCCGTGATGAAAATGAAACCGTCTTTGGTTACGGCTAAATCATTGGGAGCGACTTCGGTAGCCATGACTTGAATAGCTCCTGAACTGGGATCAAGCGACACAACGCGGCTACTGGCTCCTTGGCAACCATATAGCAGGCCTCCCGGGCCAAACTCCATTCCACTGATGGCTTCTTTGGCGATCTCGGAACGTTTTCCATCCGCGACGCTGAGCTTATAAACCGCCGGAGCTTTCATATCGGAGAAATAGAAATTCCCTTCGGCGTCGGTACAGGGGGCATCCGCGAAACCAAGCTTATCTGCCACGATCTGCCACGACTCATTTGGAATCAAGAGTCGAAGAAGCGTCATGTCGTTTTTGAGATCGCCCTTGGTATCGATCGCGGCTTGATGCTTTTCCTTTCGCCACAACCACTTGAGCGCATCCGGAAACAGAGCACCACCATGGTCGGCGCTGTGGGAAAAGCCTTCAGCCCAATCGAATCGAGTGTCATACCCCATATACTGCAACGAGGAAGCCATCAATTTATTTGACAACGGCCAGCTTCCGAACGGATTGTCGATATCGCCGCTTGTATCCGCGAGGAAGACGCGGATTGGCTTGGGTTCTGTCTTTCGTATCAATGAAGGGTAAACGTTGCCTCCGCGAAGGTTGGTAAAGCTTCCGATCGTCGAAAGGACTTTTCGAAACGCATCCGGATGTTCCCAGGCGACCGTGAAGGAACAGATCCCTCCAGAACTGGACCCGCAAATGGCTCGCATTTCGGGATCGCTCGAAATGGAATAACGTTTCTCAACCTCGGGAATGATTTCTTCCAAAAGGAAACGAGCATAGCGATCGCCAAGGCTATCGTACTCGAAGCTTCGATTCGAGCCCTTCCAAGGATTCTCGGGTTTAGGCTTGGACTTTTCGTGACCTGGGTTGATAAAGACCGCGATCGTCGTCGGCATTTCTCCACGAGCAATCAAATTGTCGAATACGACTGGAACTCGCCACCGGCCTTTCACGTCCACGTACGAATGCCCATCTTGGAAGACCATTAACGCCACGGGTTGGTCCTTTTTGTATTGGGCTGGAACATAGATGGACCATTCTCGTGTCGTGTCCTTGAAAATCTTGGATTCGAAGGTGGACATTTTCTCGACGGAGCCATGCGGGACGTTTTCGTTCTCGATGGCATCTGGATGGGGTTGCCAAGCCGGTCCCTTGGCTTTTTCCTTCGATGCTTCGACTGTCGCTGATTCCTTCGACGGATTTGCGTCATTGCTCCATAGCCAACGCAATGCGCTGGAGAGCTGGTCTCCTCCCCAGATTCCACTATGGCCACCTTCTGTCATAACGAATTGGTGTTCATAGCCAGCGAACTTAAGAGCTGCGGCCAGATCTTCATTAGCGAGTGGCCAGTTACCGAACAGATTGTTCAAATCATCCTTACCATCATGCAGATAAACCTTGATCGGCTTGGGTTTGGCTTTCGTTTTCCGAACAAGTCCCGGATAGGCCCAGCCGCCGCGAATGTTCGTAAAGCTCCCGATATGGCTCAATACTTTTCCGAATTGATCTGGCTTCTCCCAAGCGGCCGTGAAGGCGCAAATCCCACCCGACGAACCGCCGGCGATAGCGCGTTCCTTCGGATCGATTGAAACGTTGAGCCCCTTCAACGCCACGGGGAGGAATTCTTCGGTAAGAAATCGAACGTAGCGATCTCCCAACGAGTCGTATTCAAAAGAACGATTGCTTCGATCGACGGCTCCGGGTTTGGTTCCAGGAATTGTTCCCGGGGAAACAAAGACCGCGATCGTAACGGGCATCGCCTTTTGATGGATAAGATTGTCGAAGACGATCGGAACACGATACGATCCATCAGCTTTCATATAGCCCGGTCCGTCTTGAAAGACCATGAGGGCGGCCGGTTTCGCTGCATCATACTGTGCCGGAACATAGACGCTGTACTCGCGACGCGTTCCTGGGAAGATCTGGCTATCGGTGAAAACACCGGAAGTGATTTTGCCTTGAGGGACTCCCGTTTGCACGTTTCGATCTGGATGATTTGGATTGAGCCCTGGCTTGTCTTGGCCATAGGCTAGCGGTGCAAATGCGAAGACAACTACATAGATGAAAGCGAAACGACGACGGAGCATATCGGGGACCTGTTCTATCGGGAGGGCTTTTGGAAGGCGGGGGATCGAATGGTTCGACTGTCCCCAATCCTTACGGAAGGCATAATCTCATTGATAACACGAAGCGCAAGCGAGAGGTTTTCTTGAGGTTTCGATAGTCAATCC
>JANOAI010000100.1:0-4952 GCA_031411055.1 Pirellulaceae bacterium | reverse complement strand
ACCGCCTCCAAACCGCTCGCGGCTTCGGCGGATGGTTTGCTGTCTTTTTTCTTCGTGGTGGTGGTTTTGCTGCCTGCCATAATTCAATGGATCCCTTCGCTGAATACTACTGAACGAAATTGAATGGTCACACATCGAGCTTCGTCGGTTTCCACGCCCAAACTTGGACGTCTGCCGAAAATCACGCTGAACAGATTGCACTATTCACTATACAGATGGATAGTAGCAAGTGTTTTTGCGGGTTGCAAGTCGTGCAACCTTTCGGTGGGCCGTTTTTCCCGATGTTGTATTTTTCGCGATACTTTGGACACGTCTGGTCCCACGAGGAGCAATTAATGTAGAAAGCTCGAAAAATTCTCTTTCCTCCTTCCAAAATGTGAGCAACTGTGGAAATCCTTAAGTGGTTCCTTCATCTCGACGAGAGCCTCAACCAACTAGCCACGACGATGGGGCCGTGGCTGTATGTGATCTTGTTCTTGGTAATCTTCTGCGAAACCGGCTTAGTCGTTACACCCTTTTTGCCTGGTGATTCGCTGTTGTTTGCGGTCGGAGCATTAGCCGCTACCGCCGGCAGCCCGATCCAGCTGGGCTGGATGATTCCACTACTCATTGTCGCCGCCGTGCTCGGAGACGGTGTGAACTATTGGGCTGGAAAACTGATCGGCCCCAAAGTCTTTCGCTGGGAGAAGTCATTTCTTTTCAACCGCAAGCATCTCGATCATGCTCAGGCTTTTTATGACAAGTACGGGTCCAAAACGATCGTCTTGGCTCGTTTCGTGCCGATCGTTCGAACATTTGCGCCGTTTGTCGCCGGTATCGGAAAAATGAACTTCTTTCGATTTTGGTCCTACAACGTTATTGGAGGAGTCGTGTGGGTGGTTATATTTTTTGTACACGGCTACGCGTTGGGCACTCAAGAGTTTGTGAAGAAGAATTTCGAAATCGTCATTCTTGCGATTATTGGAATCAGTATTCTTCCGATGGTTTACGAGTTCTGGAAGTCTCGAAGAACCGGCAACGCAACATGACCAGGTCGATACAGAACGTTGTACGCACAAAATGGAATAATGTGCCCACTGGGCAGAACATGGTGCGTGCAACACTTCATGACACGCCGAACGTCGAAGTTGTAAACGTCTAAGAAGGATGTGATCGTAATTCGAAAGAGCTGCTCGCCACCGATTTGTTCTGCGAGCGCGTTCGAAAAGAAATCCTCAGCCACTCGATTTTTCGCCGTGGTGCTTTCTGATTGAATGGAAGTTGGTATCGAAACCAAGGGCAAAGTCGATGGATTTTCAACCGGCGATTCCGTACAGCCATTCGGTCCGCAGCATTGATTTCTGGCTAGGTACTGTTGCACCAAGCGTTTCCCTTCCTGTCGAGTGAAACTCAATCCATTGGCTAAGAGATCGAGATTGGCTTGGGCGTCTATAAAGCGAGTCAGAGGAATCAACTCGCCCTCATGTCGATAAGCGAGCCCCAAGACATGGCAATTCGGATGTGCGCAAGGCAATGGAAAGAAGTCTTCTTCGGTCCATTGTCCGCCTGATTGTTCACACAAGCCTCGAATGCAGTCGGGTGAGGTAATCCGATCTTCAAGCTCTTCCGGTAGATAATGGCGACCGCTATAGGTCGCCGGTTGCAAACTGAGTCCGCTCACCCACGATCGCGAAGAGGCTATCTCGAGCAAAGAACCCAGTTGATTTTCGTTGACGCCGCTTTGAAGCGTTGCCACCAATGTTGCATGAAGTCCGGCTTGTCCGATCAGCGCTAGTGCTTTCAACTTAATCTCGGCTAGCCGTTCGCCTCGCAGGGCTAAATAAACTTCATCGGTAACGCCATCGAACTGCAAATAAACCTCGACGCGGTCACGGTGAGCCGCCAGCTTATTGATCAAGCGAGCGTCTTTGGCCAAGCGGATTCCGTTCGTATTGACCATAATGTAATCGATCGGTTGACCCAGCGCATAATCGAGGATCGCTTCAAACTCTGGGTGGGTCGTCGGCTCACCACCGGAAAGCTGCAGAACATCCGCGCGCCCTTCGGCGCGTACCAGAGCATCGATGGCTTTCTTGGCATCATCGAACGATTTATGTTTCAAACCAGGGCGGCTATCCGCATAACACATCGGGCAACTCAGATTGCAATTATCGGTGATTTCAAGAACGCCGATGCACGTGTGTTGTTCATGTTCTGAGCAAATGCCGCAATCATAAGGACATCCCTTGTCCACTTCGACAAATGTCTTCTTCGGCCGCTTGGGTGGCAACGCGTAATCGTATCGATCGTACCAGCGTCGATCGCTGCAGATAAAGTCTTCCCGCAATCCGTGCGTTGCGCATCGCTTTCGGAAATAGACACGATCACCACGAGCAATGATCTTCGTTGCAACAAGCTGCATACACTCAGGGCAGAGACTTTGCGTCGTTCCGAGAAACGTATAGTTGTCAGATCGCGACGCTTTGGTTTTCATTGGCTTAACTTACCAATCCCTTTGTGACGTGCATGAAGACGTCTTCTAAATTCGGGTCCTTATCGTGGAAAGAACGGAATTTGACGTTGGCTTTCATCAGCTGCTCGGCGATCTCAGATAGCCCATGATCGTCGGTTTCAAGCTCGACGGTTACTCGCAAGTCATCGATTTCAATACTTCGCAGGGCTGGCGAGCTACGCAAGATCGAAATACCAAGTGGCTGTTGATCGACAAAACGGATTTCGACGATGCGATTGCGGCGAATCTGTCGATACACCGAATCGATTGTCCCGTGCATCAGGAGCTTTCCACGTTCAATAACGCCAATCGTCGTGCAGCAATCAGCCAGTTCCGAAAGAATGTGGCTACTAATCAAGATCGTTTTGCCCATGCGGCGAAGTTCTCGCAACAGGGCTTTCACTTCAATACGAGCGCGGGGATCGAGTCCACTGGTCGGTTCATCCAAAATCAATACCGGTGGATCATGGACTAACGTCTTGGCTAAACAGAGCCGTTGCTTCATCCCACGCGAAAGACCATTTACGTAATCGTCACGTTTATGGGTTAGATCCAGCAGTTCCAGGACATCGCCGATCACTGTTTTGCGCTGCGAGCGACCAATTTGATAAGCGACCGCAAAAAAATCAAGAAATTCCCAGACCTTCATCCCGTCATAAACACCGAAATCGTCGGGCATGTACCCAATGCTCCGTCGCACATCCATGGGTTGCCGAATGACACTGAAGCCATTGACCGTACCGTCACCGCGGGTAGCTTTGAGGAGCGTCGCTAGGAAGCGAATGGAAGTACTCTTCCCGGCCCCGTTCGGCCCAATAAAGCCGAACATCTCCCCAGCTTCGATCTTTAACGACAGCGAATCCACGGCGGTGAAATCGCCGTAGTCTTTGCCGAACTCAGTCAGTTCAATCATCGGTAGATCGGTTTGCCTTCTTACTCTTGAGCCCGGATAATCGTGACCAAGTCTTCGGTATTATCGGTTGGTGGTTCGCCGAGGATGTTGTTGTCTTCGATGAACTCTCCGCCCGTCCTTGGATTGTACCATCGAACTGTAAAGTAGGTGTTTGGGGCACCACTCAAATCGATTTTGGTCGTCCCGCCATTGGCAAGGTAAATTACGTACACCTGGCCAAGCTTGGCAAAGAAATATCGGCCGTTGGACTTATCGTCGCCTCCAATCAACCCGTCAGCCGATGTCATCTCAGCCATCGGAAGTTTCTTTTTATGAAAGAATTCAATCGCAATACGACCGTAATTCCACGATTGACGACGGCTTCGGCAACAACTCCAAGGCATCCCAACTTTACTAACCGATAGAACAGATTCACTGTCAACTTTTTGTGGGGAACTCCACATTGAATGTCGCCGGTGTTTTCTATACATTGACCGGTAGCAATGCAGTGCGGGATCGAACATCCGAAGGCGACGAATCAAGCGTGCGTAATACGCGGGATAAATTTGATTCGTCGTCGTAAAATCCATCCGAGGATAAATTTGTGTTAGCCTTATGGTTTCCTGTTATCTTCTTTGGAATTCTCTTCGTAGGCATAGTGTTGGTAGCTGCGATTGCTGCAACGCGAAATTCGCATTTCAGCACGTTGAGGATACGCCGCGAGTTTATCCAGTCCTATTCATTTCCGAGTGCTTTAACCGATAAGGTTTCGCGAAAACACACACATCTCAGTCGCGAGCAAGTAGCGCAAGTATTCGATGGGCTACGACAATACTTTCTTGTTTGCCTGAATGGTCGGGCCGTGGATGGCCGTATCATGGGAATGCCGAGCAAAGTTGTCGACGAAGCGTGGCACGAATTCATCTTGATGACCAACGACTACATGCGATTTTGCGAACAAGCCTTTGGAAAATATCTACATCATTCACCCCACCCCCAGGCAACTAACGCGCGATCCGTTTCAAATCAGCTTATTCGGACTTGGCAACATACAAAAATGCCGGTGGGCTTTGGAAATCAGTATATGCTCGCAGGCGTTCCGCTGCTGTTTGCAATCGACTCCGAATTCAAGATTCCGGACGGAAACTATTATTCGCCAGACGAGCTACTCTTCTTTGAAAAGAAAAGGATGGCAATGGCTTCGGAAGGAAGCGACGGCCTGGGTTCCCAAGCAGCTTACATGGGTGGTTACAGTAGCGGCAGCAGTAGTAGTTTCTGTGACGATGGATCGGGCACCGCTCACTCGGGTTGCAGTGATGGCGTAGGAGGCAGCGACGGCGGAGGTGCCAGTGGTTGCGGCGGTGGTGGTGCCAGTGGTTGCGGCGGTGGTGGTGGCTGCGGGGGCGGATCCTAGACATAGATGGAATTCAGAAATTCAATCGTTCAAAAACGAGTGGAGCGTCAAAATCAAATGTTCAGGTTATGGGGTCAGGAGTCAAATGCCGGAACGGCCCGTCGGGTGCTTTGCACAAATGACTCCAGACCCCATAACCCATCCCTAAAACAAAA
>JANOAI010000099.1:0-2116 GCA_031411055.1 Pirellulaceae bacterium | reverse complement strand
CGTCAACCTTAACCCACGCGCATACAATTCAAATTTACGATATTGGAGAAACATCCGAAGGTCTACCCTTTTTTGCCATTGAGTATGTTGAAGGGGAAACGCTTTGGAAGGCAACGCAATCCGAAGCAATGCACTATCGTCGAGCAGTCAACATCTGGAAACAAATCGTGAGTGCCGTTCAAGAAGCACATCAGTGTGGAATTCTTCACCGAGACATCAAGCCGCAAAATATTATGCTTTGCGCACGCGGTGGCGAAACGGATTTCGCGAAGCTACTCGATTTTGGTCTCGTCAAAGATATGGAGTCCCGTTTGGACGAGCTTACAACACTTTCGGTTCGCCTCATCGGAACTCCAAGGTACATGGCTCCGGAACGCGTAACGAATCCCAATCTAGTCGATGTCCGTACCGACATTTATGGACTGGGGATCGTTGCCTATCGTATGCTCGCCGGTCGCGACCCTTTTGAACCCCAAGGTGAAGAAAACATTTACGAATCGATTTCGAATCGTATGGCAATCAAGCCAAGCATGTTAACGAAAAACAGCATTCCGCAGGCGTTGGAAAGCTTGGTCATGCAGTGTTTGAGCAAACGCCCTGATGATCGCCCTGCGAACTGTGCCGTCATTCTTACGCGCATTGCAGAAATCGAACAATGGTCGTCCCCGTGACCGAAAGACGACGGCGCTCATTTTTGTCGCACGGTCGCGTTGTCATTGAATGCGATCCGCTCGTTCGACTAAGATGCATATTCGAATGCTTTTTCTCGTTCGAATAACAACCGAATCTCGCGAGCGTGATTTAATGACTTCTGACATCCAGCGTTTAGTTGAATTTGATTTTCTGCGTGCGACCGAAATCGCGGCCTTAAACAGTATGCAGTGGATCGGCAAAGGAAACAAAGAAGCAGCCGATGCCGCAGCCTGCGACGCAATCCGTGGAATGATGGACATCACCGATATTCGTGGGACAGTGGTCATCGGTGAAGGAATTAAAGACGATGCACCCGGAATTTTTAAAGGAGAAAAGCTCGGCACGTGGCGCGATGGAACTCCGCGTTTCGACATTGCTCTCGATCCCGTCGACGGAACGACCAATTGCAGCAAAGGGATGCCAAACTCCATCAGTTGTATTGCGGCCGCCATTCCTGAAGGGGACGGGCCAGCCTTGATGGATATCCCCGCTTTCTATCTTAACAAACTTGCCTACCCCTCCCAAGTTCGCAAAGCATGGATGGCCGACCCGAGTCTTCCAATCAGTGTCGATGCTCCCTTGTCTGAAGTCATTGCGGTCACGGCGAAAATTCTTGGCAAGCAAGTTCGCGACGTTACCGTTATGATCCTCGATCGATTTCGGAATCAGCCTTACATCGACGAGGTTCGTCGAGTCGGCGCTTCGTTAAGAATGATCGCCGACGGGGACATTGCTGCCGCCCTTGCCCCGGCAATTGGTTCGACTCATATCGATCTTTATGCCGGAATTGGTGGAGCGCCGGAGGGAGTCCTAGCTGCTGCGGCCCTTCGCTGCCTCGGAGGTGGAATGCAAGCCAAGATTTGGCCGCGCGACGAAATGGAACGCAAAAGTCTCGTCGAATGCGGCTGGGGAGACCGCCTCGACACCGTTTTCCGTTCTCGCGACCTTGCTCAAGGAAACGAAATACTCTTTGTCGCGACAGGTATTAGCGATAGTCCGCTCCTTGACGGTGTCGAGGTCAGCGGCACCACCGCGACGACCCATTCGATTCTCATGCGGGCAAAAAGCGGAACCGTTCGCTATGTCCGATCGGAACACAATCTTGAGAAGAAAACGATCCATCGGCGTTCGACCGGAGAAGAAGGAGCAGTTTAGTAGTGGGACAGGCTCCCCGGACTCGAGCTTTCTTGGGTAGGATGTCGTCTTTCAACGACCTTTGAGCCTTTGCCGAGCCTGCAAAATGATGTCCACCCTACGAACGGCTTCCCTCGCTTGCCTTGTCGTTTGCCAGTCCTTTTGCGTCGCAGATGGTCCCTCCGATAATGCAGACTCACAGGTTCGACGCATCCCACCAACCGGCCTCGAGCTAAGCTCCGAAATCCGCGACGAGCTCATAAAAAACGCTACCGAGATCGAAAAATCG
>JANOAI010000098.1:0-5647 GCA_031411055.1 Pirellulaceae bacterium | reverse complement strand
GGATTGACTATCGAAACCTCAAGAAAACCTCTCGCTTGCGCTTCGTGTTATCAATGAGATTATGCCTTCCGTAAGGATTTGGGACAGTCGAACTAGCCAGGATTTCCTCAGCCGGACGATTTCTAAAGCCGGATCTCCTTGCTACTTTCTACCGAAATCAGCGGGGATTTCGCCCCAGCGACTTGTTTCCCATTTGAGAAGTGGGTTCGTCCAGCGATGTTCGGCCAGCCATTTTTCGGCGCGAGCAACGAGGCTAAAAAGTCGACGGCTTTCGTTCGATGGTGGCAACTTCGTTTTGCACTTACCCTGCTTCACCCAAGTCATTCCGATCCGCGAATCCGAATAGATCGGCGTCTGAGGTTGCTTCTCATGCAAAAGTGCCAAGGCATGAACGATCGCAAGAAACTCGCCGATGTTGACTGTTCCTTCCGGATAGGGCCCCATATGAAATAGGTTGATCCCCGACGAAAGCTCGACTCCCTGGTATTCCAACGTGCCAGGGTTCCCTTTACAAGCTGCATCAACGCACCAAGCGGTCATGTCGACGCCAAGCCCTGCAAGCTCTTCGAAATCGACCTTCGGTGTTGCGGCTTTCTTGACGCCATCACCTCCCTTGCCCCAGTGCTCGTCGGCATCTTCCTGATAAGCGGCTTTGGCTTTGCCAAGACTATCAAACGACTTGTACTTGGCACCTGAGAAGCCGCTGATTTGCGCCTGACAGGCATCCCAGGTCGTGTAGACACCCGGTTCACGACCTTGCCATACCACATAGAACTTCGGTTTCTTATCGGCCATACAAGCCTGTGTTTCTAAGCTGAGGCACCACAATCCATAACGCGCAGCGCTAGCAAGCGGTTCTTAGTTTTAAATGCAAAAGGCCAACCGCTAGCTTGCGCTGCGCGTTAAATGAGAAACAATACCTAATGTCAATGCGTTGTCAGCCGAATGTTTTTGAACTGAATTTCCATCGGTGGTCCAACGTGGATTTGAAACGCCAAGACTCCTTCTTTGGATGCTTTTCCTTCTTGATCATCAATGACTTCGGACATGAGCGTATCGTTGATAGAGTGACTCAGTCTATTTCCTTGAGCGACTAATCGGTAATGATTCCATTCTCCGGCCCCGTGAATCTTTTTACCAAGCTCAACACCATCGCCGATGGCTTCTGCACTCTTGGCTCCGGCCACATCAATCGTGACGCGTTGGCCGCGCTGAGCGAGAATTCCTCGCCCTTTTTCTTCGTAATTAATGCCAGCGAATTTGAGCGTCGCATCAATGTCGGCTTGATAACCACCGACGATGAAATCTTGCTCGTTGATGATCTTGCTACGATATTGAATGCCTGAATTTCCTTCCGAGCCAATCTTGTAGTCAAACTCCAATTCGAAGTTACTTACATTACCACCCTCCCAAATCAAAAAGGTGTTGAACTTGAGCGGTTTGTCGGCAGTGGTCGTTCCTGTGATGCAACCATCCTTGACCGACCAAAGATCGGAGTTGCCTTTCCAGCCAGAAAGATCCTTACCGTTAAAAATCTCTCGCGGTGTGTCTTGCGCCATTAAAGGGATGGCCACAAGCATCAGTAGACCCGCGATCGTAGTTCTCAGTGTTTTCATGATCGTTGCATTTTGATGTGAAAGATTTTGAAATTCCGACAATGGATATTCCATGCGACGTGGTTTCCGCTTCCCCATAATCTAGCGAACCGGCCTCATCATTGGAATGACCAGCGATTCTACCAAGCGAGCGAAGTAAAACTGGCGTTGGGAAGTGACCCCACAACGTCCACTGCATACACTAAGCTTGTTTCTATTGGAGGCGAAGGCATCGATCGCCTGCCGAGTAATTCGAAATACATTCATTATTGCTGGTAGTGATCTAGATAATGGCAAATGCAGGAACCGTCTCCAAGACTTCATTCTGGCGTTCCGAAGATGGAACGGCCACACTCATTGCCTTCTCGGTCTTGACTATTTTGCTGGGTGTTGCTTTCGCAAACCTTCCGAAAAATCATCGAGAATTGGCGGCTGAGTATCAAACGCTCAAAACACAAAATGAACCAGCAACGGCAGATTCCAAGGATGTCAAAGCTGTCGATAAGAAAGTCCGCCTCAAAGAAATCGAGACGAATTTAAGCCCCAATTTCTTCAAGAGTTGGTGGCTGAAAATTTCGGACTGGTCACAAAATCCGTTCCTCGGTTTTCGTTCTTCGGGTGGAGCCTGGCAGTGGTTTAGCCTTGCCGCAACGGGCCTTGTGCTCTTGATGATAGCGACGCTTGGAATGTGGTGGCAGCGTCAATCGGTTTCCCGCTTTATCCCGGCGTTTGTGGTTGTCTTTGCTTTGACAACTTTGTCTTTCGTCTTAGCCTCGCAACAATTGCTGAAGTACTTCAATCTCGAGTATCCGCTTTGGGCGTTATTGGTTGGCCTCGTAATTGCCAACACGGTGGCCGTGCCAGCGTGGCTGCAGCCAGCCGTCAAACCTGATCTCTATGTAAAGATCGGCTTGATTCTGTTGGGTGCCGAAGTCCTCTTTGGGAAGCTGCTCATTCTGGGCTTGCCGGGGATTTTGGTTTCCTGGACCGTCACGCCGATTGTCTTGATCGGGACTTATCTTTTTGGGCAAAAGATTCTGAAGATCGAATCGCGATCGCTCAACATGGTCATCTCGGCGGACATGTCGGTCTGCGGTGTTTCAGCTGCGATTGCAACCGCGTCAGCTTGTCGAGCAAAGAAAGAAGAACTGTCGTTGGCGATAGCGCTATCGTTGGTCTTTACGGTCGTCATGATGGTCGTGCAACCTTACTGTATTCGACGGATGGGATTGAACGATGTGGTTGCCGGAGCGTGGCTTGGTGGAACGATTGATTCAACGGGAGCCGTCGCAGCAGCGAGTGAACTTCTCAAAAGCCCAGTTGCGACGGAAGTAGCAACAACGGTCAAAATGATTCAAAACATCTTGATCGGCGTTTTTTCGATTGCCATCGCCGCTTATTGGGCGACCTTTGTTGAACGAAAGAAGCGCACGGATGATTCTGAATCAAAGCGTAGCGCACTCGGAGAAATCTGGCGTCGATTTCCGAAATTCGCCCTGGGTTTCTTGTTGTCGTCGATCCTCTTTTCAGCCGTTCAAGCATCGAGTGTCGAGGGGAATGCGATGGTCAACGCTGTCGTCGACGGAAGCTCCAAACATCTTAGGGCGTGGTTCTTCTGCTTAGCTTTTGTCTGTATCGGGCTCGAAAGCAACATGCGTCAGTACGCATTCAGGCTAAGAAGTGGCAAACCGATCATCTTGTACGTGGTCGGACAAGCCTTCAATCTGACCCTTTCATTTATTGCTTGTTACGTTGTCTTCCAATGGTTGTTCCGAGAAGCTACCGAAAGCCTATTGCGATGAAACGGCAAACCCATTCCGAGCCGATCTCGAAAGTTGCTTTGTTTACAAAGATTTTGAGGTCAAAGCAGACGAGTGTTTCTTCGAAATGGAGCAGGCTTCTTATCTGCGCGATCTTCATTCTTTTGGGGTGGACGCAGCTACTTCCCCGTCTGGAAACATTCGGCACGATTCGCGCTTACATCGAACGCATGCAGCAACAAGGGATTAACCCTTCGGCGCTTTACTACACCGAACACCCCGCCAGTCGCGACTGGGAACGGACCATCCATGAACGCATGGCTCGCAATCCAAAGGCATTCTGGGTTCCAAAGTAGTTGCGGAATTAGCTCTACGAGCCTGAGGTGCAAGTGTTTGGGAAACGCAAAAAGAAAAGGTCTATCTTCTCGTTGGAAGGATGGACAGAGCTCTAATCTTTCTTTTCCTTTTCGATACTTGCGGGATTGAGATTGGGTTCGAGCTTTTCCAATTCCTCAAATGAACTGAGAACTTCCTCAGCGCGAGTCACTGCGATATCCGCGATTCTGTATGTTGCATGAGCGATCTCGGTTGAAGAACTGGATGCATGACCATTCGGCTCCAGTGTTCTTACCGACTCGAACGCACTCTTCGCTACGTCGCGTTCTATTTTTGCCTCGTCGACGTCGAGTTTCAGCAATCGGCCTTGCGACTGGTACGCGGACCAAACTTGTTTCCATTGATTGAGTGCGGTTGCTACGGCCAAGTTCAGGCTTTCGGCTGACTTGACATAAAGTGGATGCGTCTTTGACAGTTCTTGGCCTATCTTTCGTAGGCGCTCTGTCGCCTCGAAATACGCATTGCGTGCCGAATGCAACTTCTCACTAAAATCAGATGACGCTTTTGGAGACGGTGAAGAGAGAATGGTATCCGAGGCGGGGGCTGACGGTCGAACCGACGGGTCACTGTTTGGCCTTACCATCGTTCTGCTTTCCGATGTTTTATTCGTTGCGATACCGCCTAGTTTGCTCGAATCGCTACGGCCAATAAAGGGGACTTCGAGTTTTTCGTCTGGCTTCGAAAGTGAATTGAACCATGACACTGATGTGCCATTCGGATCGAGCATTTCGTCGACTCGTCGCGAGACAATTTGATCGCGGTTCTTTTGGCGAGCGGCTATTTGCTCATCCACCAAATCAAGCTGCATGCGCGCCCGTTTGGCTTGGAGCATCTGCAATGACTGTCGTGCGTCAAAGGATTCCTTGACCGCATTCGAGAGTTTCTCTCGTGACGCTGAGTCTATCTCTTTTGCCTTCCGAAGCTTGTTCGCCCATTGAAGTGTGCCTTCTTCAAACTCCCGATATTCCGCTTGACGTTTTTGGATCGATTCTTCAGCGGTTGCGATATCGTTAGCGGGCGCGGTGTTGCCTTTCGGCGCGAAGTATACCTTCCCCTTGCCTTTGACGTCACTCGGCTTCCAGGTCTTTAAGGCCTCGGCTTCGATTTCCTTCAGCTTGGCTTCTGCTTCCTTGAGTAGGCTCTGTCGCTCGGTTTCGATAGTAAAATTTCCCATGCTACTACTCATAACCCGAATTACGCGATTGGCTGGAAGCGCGTTGATCCATACATCGAATCTCTCACGAACAATGGGCGAGATTTCTTTGTTTGAAAGTTGGTATATCGTTCGGCCGCGTTGAAACTCGGGATCGGTCGGAGAAGTCCAAAGACCTTGCGAAACGGAAAACGTATAGAGATGGTCCTTCGTTTGGACAGACATCGAATTTTCTGTCCAAAAAGGCTTGTTCGGTTCTTCAGCAGAAATATCGACAACATCCCATCGGCCCGCAACTGGGCTATAAGCCGCGATTGCGTTTTTCAGTTTTACGAACCCGAAAGAGTCGTAATAAACAACTGGGACGATTCTCTCTTGCCGTTCAATCTCAAGATTCGACCAACTCCCTTTTTTCTTGCTGAAGCCACGGAGTTTGTCATTGTTTTCAGACCAAGCAATCGAGAATTCCGATGTATCTACGAGACGTAGTTTGGTTGACTCGGTAGCCTCCGATGCTCCATCCTTCAGGACATCTTCTGTTTGAAATGCATACAGCCTCGGTGTTAAAGGAGCGATCAATGCGATCAATATCGTTGATCCGAGAACAAACAATCGGTTTCTGTATCTCATTTCAATGGACCTTAAATGAGGGTGTTGGGCTGGCCTGATGAAAATGTTGAAAGGCATCGTTATGACTTTAATACGAAAAATTACTCCCCCTCTCCCCGTCTTCGGGGAGAGGG
>JANOAI010000097.1:0-9839 GCA_031411055.1 Pirellulaceae bacterium | reverse complement strand
CTCGGCTCGTGAATCATGGAACGGATAAGGCCACTATGACTGCTTCGCTCTACCGCGATAAAACGCTCATTGACGCGATCTCCGCATCGATTGAGCCTGGGAAAGAAAAAGGGCTCCAGTTTCAGATGAATTTAGCTTCCGACGAAGCGGAATCTTTTCGAATCGAAATCGACCGAAAGGATCAGCTTTCGATCGACGATCAAGCCTATGCGGTACTTCGTTCGGCTCGTCATGTTCGTATGCTTGTTTTTACTCCGGGCAACACGACCTTGGAAAAGGCCTTGACCACCAACGCAATCAAGCTGGTTGCAAACGTCGAATTTCGATCGCCGAGCAGTTTGCCAAAAGACGCGAAGGATAACTCGATCAAATGGGAGGAGTATGACCTTGCTCTCTTTGATCAATGCCAACCGATCTCCATGCCCAACGTGAATACATTTTACATTGGAGCGAAACCACCGGTCGACGATTGGAAAATGGGGGAAAGAGCCGGACCGGTTATTCTCGTGGATGTGGATCGTACGCATCCGATAACGGAGTATCTCGAAATCGGGAATATTCAAATCATCGAAGGAAATGTTCTGACAATGCCGGAGGGGGGACAGACTCTTATTCGAGGCAATGCCGGTCCCGTTTTATGCTTGGCATCGCGGGGCCCTTATCAGGACCTCGTATTGGGTTTTGAACTTGTTCAATCGAAAGAGAAAGAGACGCTTATCAATACGAACTGGGTAATCCAGCGAAGCTTCCCGGTCTTTATTTTAGGATGCGTCGAGTATTTAGGGAGCAGTGTTTCGCCTTCGGCAACGGCAAATGTACGGCCAGGGCAGCCGCTCGCGATGCGATTGGCAAGTCAAGTTCTTACCGCAAGCTTGAAGCGTCCCAATGGTCAAGAAGTCGCAATGGAACGAACGGAATCAGGTCAATTCATCTTCACGGAAACGGACAGTACCGGTGTCTATCGACTGACTGATTCGAAGGATGCTATTTTGGACCTCTTTGCGGTGAACCTGTTTTCAGCTCCCGAAAGCCGACTTGTCGTGAAGTCCGATATTGGGATCGGTGAGGAAAAAGTCGCCGCGGCGTCAAATCATCAACGAGGCCGAAAGGAATACTGGCGTTGGCTATTGATGCTCGGATTGGGACTTCTTGTCGGCGAATGGGTGATCTTCAACCGACGGCTTTTGGTGTAGTCGACAACCTACTTAACGATTGATGACGGAATTGTTGGGGAGCATCGCGCTCGATGGAACTCTGTTGTCATGGGGGAGTGGCGAAGGATTGTTAGGATGAGTGGCAGGCGGTTGGGCTGCAATATTCGTCGTTGTGGGTGAATCACTGGTTGGATCAGTAAAGATAAACCCTTCTCGATGGTTTACGCCGTTGATCTCAGTCGCCACGATTTGATTATTGATTTCGATCTTTTCGGTTCCCTTGATACGTTTGCCAGCGAAACGAGTGCCGCGATAGATCGTTCCATACTGCCAAGGTCCAATTCCCATGAACCAAGTATCGCGAGCATTGCTTCCCGCTTGCGCAATGCCGCTCTGCCAAACCGGTTCATGCGTTTCGCGGGTGTAGGCGAAACAAGCAACTTTACCAGCCGCTGATTTCAGTTCGCGCTTGGCCAACGAAATTTCGGGAATCGCTGGAATCGAAGGGGAACCCGTTACAATGCTTCCCACGCCGGAGAGGCCATTGCTCGCCGGGATGCCATAAATCACGCTGTGACCATCGGTTCCCAACGCACCGCATCTGGCTTCGCATATAATTTCTGCTGCCTCGCGATTTTCGACGAGATTGCAGCCGGCTGCCAGCATTTGCTGACGAATTCCGCTGATCACATAGTCGGCCGTGACAAGATTGGCCGGCATTTGAACTCCCGGCACAATTTTTCCAGCCCCTTGTATGTAGGTGGTGTCGAGGAAAACGGTCTTTCCGGCGAGAGGCCGAAAGTCAATTTTTGAAATCGTCGAATCCACTGCGTCCGACATGAGAAGTTGCTCGGTGGCCGTATACGACTTTGTCGTTCCACAGCCCGATACGAGTACAGCCATCGCTAGAAAACACGCGGGCAATTTGTTTGAATACTTTGAAGCGAGCGCACTTCGCATCTCTTCCAATTGCATAGCGGTATTTCGGAGCAATTCTAAGCATTGCTCTACGAGAAGAATATGAAATTTGGAGTCGAACATAGACTCGAAGGTTAGAGCCTCAACCCGATCGGATCAACCGCGATTCGTTAGCCGAGACCGCCTATTCTTTCCATTTTGAATCGTTTTTAGCTTATCAACGATCTTCCTTCCGCTAGCACTCATCGGAAGTTCATCGAGTTGTGGTAGGAATACCCACTTGAAGCCAGACGCTTTCGCAACTCCTTTCGAATGGGTTTTTGCTGAGTAACAACTCAAGACGATCCGATATTTTGTCACCGAATGCTTTATCGCAAAAAGCTTGCCAACAGCCTGAACAGAAATACGATCGTTTACTTCATGATTCGATCCTTCGACATCTGGAAGGGATTCTCCACCCCAATCCTCTGGGAGAACCGCCTTTCGGGGAAAATCCCAAAGGCCAGCCCACCAGTCTTTGTCATCGCACTGCCGGACCAGATAACGACCTTGAGAATCCTGGACAAGAAAGCTTAACTCGAATCGAGACTCGTACGCGATCTTCTTCTTGGGGACCGGGATAACCGATTGCAAGTTCTCCTTGCTGGTCGGGCACATGGATTGCAAGGGACAGGCATCGCAATTCGGTTTGGGCGTACAGACTAGAGCCCCCAATTCCATGACGGCGTAGTTGATCAATCGCGGATTGGCTTTGTTGAGGATTCTCTCGGCAAACTCCCAAAGGGCAGTTTGGCTTGATCGGGTATCGAGTGGCTCACGCAGCTTTAGCAAACGCGCGTACAGGCGTTGAGTGTTGGCTTCGACAATGGGCGTTGGCTGGTCGTAGGCAAACGAGCAAATCGCGCCGGCGGTGTATCGGCCAATTCCTTGCAAGGCAAGCACATCATCGAAGGTGGTTGGAAAGGAAGCGTCATGTTCTTCGACAATCTTCTTGGCGGCTGCGTGCAACTGTCGGGCCCGACGATAATAGCCCAACCCTTCCCAGAACTTAAGCACTTCTTCCTCGCGAGCATCCGCTAATGATTTTACATTTGGGAATCGCAGGAGAAAGCGTCGATAGTAAGGGAGCACGGTTGCAACTTGCGTTTGTTGCAACATGATTTCGCTAATCCAAATCGAGTACGCGTCCTGTGTCGCGCGCCACGGCAAGTCCCTCGCATTTTTTTCAAACCAAAGTCGAACAACGCCCCGGAATTTGCGAAGCCATTGTCTACTGGTCGTTTCTACGTCCATGAGATTCTCGAAGCGTTGCATCGTGAAGAACGCTTTCGTAGCGTAGCGACGGACGACTTTGGCAAATGACGGAAGGTTTTCTAAACGATCTTCACATCCAGGGTTGCGAAGTAATCGTCAAGCGTCTCAGCCCGTCGAATGAGTTTTACCGATCCGTCTTCGCGCAGCAAAAGTTCGGCGCTGCGAAGTTTACCGTTATATTGGAAACCCATCGAATGTCCATGCGCCCCCGCATCATGAATAACGAGGATGTCGCCGACTTCAGCGGCGGGCAACGATCGGTCGATCGCGAATTTGTCATTGTTCTCGCAGAGCGAGCCAACCACATCAAACTTACCATCGTTGGCTACGTCTTCTTTGCCAAGGATCGACATGTGGTGATAGGCATTGTACATCCCAGGACGCATGAGATTCGCCATACAGGCATCGACGCCGACGTACTCTTTGTAAGTGCTCTTCTTGTGAACGACTTCCGTGACTAAAAAGCCGTAGGGACCTGTCATGATTCGCCCGTTTTCGAGATAGATCGAAAGTGGGTCGAGGGCCGACGGCTTGATCCATTTATCGTAAAGCTTTTTGATTCCATCGGAGACATGCTCGATGTCTAAGGCGACTTGACCAGGGCGATACGGAATCCCCATGCCGCCACCCAGGTTCACGAATTCCATCTTGACACCCAACTCGCGGTGCAAGTCAATCGCCAAGCTGAAAAGCATTTCCGCTGTCTCAACGAAAAACTGTGGGTTCAATTCATTCGAAGCGACCATCGTATGTAAGCCGAAGCGTTTGACCCCTTTCTTCAGCGCTTGTCGATATCCTTCAAATATTTGATTGCGAGTAAATCCGAATTTGGCTTCTTCGGGTTTGCCAATAATTGCATTTCCTTCTCGCAACGGCCCTGGGTTGTACCGGAACGAAATGAGGTTTGGCAGGCCGACGTGTTTCTCAAGATATTCCAGATGCGTAATGTCATCCAAATTGATGATCGCATTCAGCTGTTTGGCGCGTGCGTAATCCTTCGCCAATGTATTGTTCGACGTGAACATCATTTCATCACCGCTCATCCCAATATGGTTTGAGAGTTCAATTTCGGCCAAACTGGAACAATCCGCCGCGCAATGCTCTTCGTGTAGGACTCGGAGGATGTAAGGATTCGGAAGCGCTTTGACCGCAAAAAACTCTTTAAAGCCAGTATTCCACGAAAACGCGGTGTTCAATCGCCGAGCGTTCTCACGAATCCCTTTCTCATCGTAAATATAGAAAGGGGTCGGATAAATCCGCTTTATCTGTTCGATCTGTTCGCGAGTAAAAGGGAGTGGCTTGGATACTTCAATAACGGGGGGTGCGTTCAAGGCAAGGCTCTTTTTTAGAGAATCGATTTGCGTCGGAAAAACGTGATAATGGAGGACTGTAAAGACCGCAACTGCTTAACGGTTGGCGAATTCGGGGAGAAAACTTTGGCCCAAATTCATCCATGGAACAGCTTTTTCAATGGTGATGCGCTTCCAAGGATTAGCGGCCAGCTTCAAATTTACCCCCATTTTATCGATTCGGGAAGGCAAACTGGATGAGCAATAAGCTACTCATCACCGGGTCTCAACTCGAATTTGCCAGACTCGCCTAAATTTCCAATTTCTAAGGGATTTCTGGCGAATTCCACGCGGCACAGACTTTTCTCAGCCGGCATCGCCTTTCAGCATGCTTGCGAACTCGTTCGACTGTCCCAAATCCTTACGGAAGGCATAATCTCATTGATAACACGAAGCGCAAGCGAGTGGTTTTCTTGAGGTTTCGATAGTCAAACCACTCGCTTGCGCTTCGTGTTAAAGAATTTGGGACAGTCGAACTAGGGCTGTTCGCCAAGGATCACTTTAACGGTTTGTGAATCGCCATCGACAGGATTTTCTATGTCGTTCAATTTGAAAACCGGACGATTGAATTCGATCGTGACATGTTCGCCGGGTTTGTGTTTGGCTAAGTGACCACGCAGTTCATCAAATGTCTTGAGGCTGATGCCATCGATTTTCAGAATTCGGTCGCCTTCTCGAAGGCCTGCTTTTTCGGCGCCGCTGCCGGAGTTTACTGTTTTGAGATTAAGATTTTGCCCGTCGCAACTGATCCCAAGAAAACCACCTCGGCCGAACATGATTTCTGAACCATCAAGCAGCTCGCGAAGTTTTGCAACCCCGTCCTCGCTCATTTGCGTCCCAAACAATCGCATTCGGTTTGCAAGCGGAAGGGTTGCAAGCGTCTCAATTGCTTCATCGTCGATAGGCGTGTACATCATCTCAAGACCTTCGAGTCTCTCTACGGCTTGCAGCAATTCGATGTCATTTCCGGTTAAAGACGTATGACGGATTTGCAAGATGCGCAGGTTAGGGAGGCGAACCACATGCTCGAGCCAAGCTCGATCGATGCGATCGCCTTCCAACCGAACGATTTCAACGGAGTTGATCCAACGTAGACACCGAAGATCCTCGACTGTTCCTCGATAACCATCATCAAGTCGAAGCAAATAGAATTCCGAACCCCCCAACATTTGCTGAAATCCAAACAGCGAAAGCCTGGAAAAGTCGATGAAGGCACCCAGTTTTTTCAGATACTCTTCCGAACGATCGGCTTGGTCCTCGGCGATTCCTTCAATCACGGACTTTGCGAACGATGCCCGGGTTGTAACGCCGCTCCGAGCCACGCGTTCAAGGGCCGCAAAAGCGTCGATTCCGTAACCTACGTCTGGATAGGTTGACCACCCACCGAGCAGCCGTATCAATCGATGAGCGGCATCTTGCTCGGCGGTCGCGATTGCCTTCTCGACCGATCCAATCGCTAGAATTGGATGCGGCTGAAGGAGTTGATAAGCCAAGTGCCGACTGGCGAAGGAATCGCTTTCAAGCCGCTGGATCCATTCGCGGATTTGAGTTTGGACAGGTTCAAGAATTTCTGTTTCGGAACTCCCCTTCGAAGGGAGGCTCTCAAGGCTTCGAGCTCCAAGAGTACGTTTCGGGCTACTCTCAAGCCGAAGAGGGGGCTCTTTCGCTGGGGCATCCTGTTTTGCGTTAGGGAGCTCGTTGGTCGTGGGGGGACCTTGTGCGATTGCTACTTGCGTTATTCCCGCGACAAACGTGCTGAACGTTACAAGCAAAACAACGCAAACAATGGGAGTACCTCCATCGCCAGCTCGGCGCCGGGTTGCACCGAAAGTTTCGGATATACAGTGAGGCTCTTCGAAAAACATCATTAGGCAGCAATTCCTTTGTGTCCTCTTATTCTATCCCGCCCGATACACAAAGCGAGAAGGCGTGCCTGTCAGGATGATCGGCACCTAGGCATGGATGCCAAGCTGCCAAGCTGCCAAGGAATGGTAACGGAACTGCGGTTCCAAGAAAGGATTCTGAACGATTCTCGCAAAGCCAAGGATTCGGCGTGCGTTCGGAGTCGTTTAGGCAAGGAGGTTTTAAGTGAAAAATCAATTCTGGATTCGCGGTTTCGCGGTAAGCTTGGGTCTTACTGGATTCGCCGGTCTTCCGACCGGTCAACTTCACGCGCAGTACAATCAGGGGCTTGCCCCTCAAAGTTACCCGATCATGATCGGGGACTATCCGTCGCTCGCTCAGAATACGCAACCTCAGGGAGGGCATGTTCACGTCCCGCAAGGAACGTACACCGCCGCGGATCAGGCTCCGTCAATGATTCCCGGGCAATATCAAGATTCGCGAGGCCAAGGTGCTCCGACCCCTGCTCAATCGCAGCAACTTCAACCAGCAAATATCACCCCTTTGCCGCCGGTTCAAAGCTCTACCTCCACTTACACTCAGCCGACATATCAACAGCCAGCGCCGCTGAATCAAAACATCACGCCGATGTACTCGGTTCCGAGCCAGTGTGCTCCAGCTCCACAGCCAATTCCTATTCAAAACTCGGCTCCGACGCCGTATGCTGACTCGTCCTCCATGGGGACGGTCTACCAAAATGTTACCGGCTCGTGCTCAACCTGCAATCAAGGTGCCCCTTATCAGGGCCCCACTTATCAAGGCTCTATGAGCTACGGTCCCTCGGTTGTGATGCCTCGCGTCGTCGGTGTCAATCCTTGGTTCGTGGGCGCCGGTGCGCTGATTTTCAATCGCCAAGATAACGAAGAAGTTCGCTTGTCTAGCCTCGCAATACCGGGTGTTCCGGTAACGGCTGGCGACAAACAACTTTCGACGATTGACGCACGAATGCGAACCTCGGGCGGTTTTCAAGCCTTTGGAGGGCGCTACTTTGGCTGCGGTCGGTACGCTTTGATGGGCACTTATTGGGGACTTTATCCATCCAGCCAATCTTCGACGGTCTATGATCCAGATGCGAATTCCGGCCCCGGCGGCGGCGTGAACCCAGGCGGTGGCGATTACCTTCGCACCGACCTTCCATTCACCGTTCAGAATCCGGCTGGCGGCAACGAGCATGGGGTTGAAATGCCAGGTGGCGGTGGACCGGTACTTGGACCAGACGGTGGTCGAACGTTTTACGACTGGTACACGAACTCCGTCGCCCAACGCGTAACTCGCAGCCAAGACTACAATAACGTCGAAATCAGCTTGTTTAGCTTTGGTTTGGCGGGTGCGGCTCGAAACGGTATCGGTGTTGGCGGTGGTGGCTGCGGCGGGGGGAACGGCATTCTCTCGGGCTGGCAGAACGGTCAATACGGACGATCTGGTTACAGCCAAGGAGCCTGCGGCTCGGGATCGTGCGGCGGTTGCGGAAGCTGCAACTCGTGCCAAGCCGTTGCCGCTCCTTGCACAGGCCCAACCGGTCCTTGCGGACCGATGACAGGTGCACAGTGCAGCCGACTTCGACTCAGCATGCTCGGTGGCGTACGTTGGTTCCGCTACAACGACTACCTCGAATACGCCGCCAGCGATACCGATACGGTCTTTGGACCGGGATCTGATGATATTTATTATCGCAACACGCTTCGCAACGATTTGCTCGGCTTCCAACTCGGCGGATTGGCCAACTACTGCTGTGGACGACGCGTCAATTTATACGCATCGAGCAAAGCCGGTATCTTCGGCAATCGGACGACCTTCGATTCGTATGCGGGAACGACGAATACGCCCGGTATCATAAGCTCGTATAGTGCGGCCTACGATAATCAGGATTATGTGATCCATTCGACCAAGACGGGATTGTCGTTGCTCGGAGAAGTTGAATCTGGACTCGCCTTCCGAATTACCCAAGGAATCACCGGAACGTGCGGATATCGAGTCGTCGGAATCTCAGGAGTTGCATCCGCCCCAGGCCAAATTCCGAGCGACTTTTCGGACATCACGTCGATTCGTCGAATTCAAAACGATGGAAGTGTGATTCTACATGGTCTTTCGTTCGGTGGGATGTATAACTGGTAGTCAAGCTACCGTTCGAATCCAACGCTAAACTTTGAGTGACGGGAATGCAGATGCTTCCCGTCACTTTTTTATTGGTGCCGTATGCCACGTGATTTTAAACCGCAAACGATCAATGCCGACTTGGTCGATGACTTGAATCAACTCGTGCGACTCGCCGTCCGTGAAGATCTCGGTCGGTCGATCGACCTCACGACGATGGCCTTAGTCCCCGAAAGCCGCCCAGCGCGAGCGGCCATCATCAGCCGACGCTCCGGTGTCACAGCCGGCATCGATCTGATAGATCTGATCTTGCAAGAGATGGACGCCCCGATTCAAGTCGAAGCGATGGTCGGCGACGGTCAAGACTTTACAGCCAAGACGACGTTGGCAATCTTGTCTGGCGACACACGCAATCTTCTCATCTGTGAGCGAACCATACTGAACTTCCTCGGGAAGCTTTGTGGAATTGCGACCTTGACGCATCAATTTAACCATAAGCTCATCGGAACCAATGCTCGACTCTATGACACGCGCAAAACGACGCCTGGTTGGCGGCGACTGGAAAAGTATGCTGTGCGATGTGGCGGTGGATACACGCACCGCATGGGGTTGTACGATGCGATCTTAATTAAAGACAATCATCTCGCTTGCCGGGCTGGAATCGATGGTCAACTTCTGAACGCAGGACAAGCGGTTGAACAAGCCCGCGCCTTTGTCGAATCGGGAGCCGTTCGCTTTACGGAGCCACCCATTGTCGAAGTCGAAATCGATCGAATCAGTCAGCTGGATGATGTCCTGGATGCACGGCCCGATATCATCCTGTTGGATAACATGTCCCTGGACCAACTTCGCGAAGCGGTCATGGTTCGCAATAGCCGCGCTCCGAGCGTGGAGCTTGAAGCTTCCGGCGGCGTAAACCTCGATACGATCCACGCCATCGCCCAGACTGGTGTCGATCGCATTAGTGTCGGCGCTCTAACCCACTCGGCAGTGAACCTCGACCTGGGGCTCGATTGGATTCTTAATTCCGCGTAATTGCCGAAATCCCCAATGTAACGAGGGGGCACACTAATGTTGCCTCTTTGGCGAGGAAGTCTACAATCTCCCT
>JANOAI010000096.1:0-19492 GCA_031411055.1 Pirellulaceae bacterium | reverse complement strand
CGAAGTCGCGGTCCAGACCTCTGGTAGCCGCAAGAAAATCGTCGGTATCGGCGAAATGACGATGGGCAACGCTTGGGCTTGGCCAAGCAAGATTCCCGGAAAGATGACGCTTAAAGTCATGCTGGAATTGGCGGATCGCTTAGCAGTGGAAGTTGAAGGCGCTCAACTGCGTGGCGACCCCCTGCAGATCGCGCACGAAATCGGACGCCTGCGCGATAAAGTTTCCGCTGCCATGTTAGAGGAGTACAAACTCGGCGAGCCGATTCCAAAATTAGCGGCGATGGTAGCGGCCAGTCCACTCGATGCGGCGATTCACGATGCGTTTGGTCGCTCGATAGGTAAGAACAGTTTCGAATGCATGACCGAAGAGTACCTGAACCAAGACTTGAGCGCCTATCTCGGTCCAGAGTTCGCGCAGATGTACCCGAGCCAATTTCTATCGCCCAAGCCCCGACCAACTTTGTCGCTATATCACCTGATCGGCGCGCTGGACCCGCTCAGCGATGTGGATATTCGCACTCGACTGAACGACGGATATCCAGAGTCGCTCGAGGAATGGCTCAAGACAGATGGCGTTAGTCACTTGAAACTCAAATTGGCCGGCAACAACATCGATTGGGACGTTGGACGTATTGTCGAAGTAACCCGGATCTGCGAAATGGTGGCTCCTGAGCGACAATGGAAACTGTCGTTCGATTTCAATGAGCAATGCCCGAACGAAGATTACGTCATCGATCTGCTTGAACGTATCGAACGACTCAGCCGCGCTTCGTTCGATCGCTTACAATACATGGAACAACCCACGCCGCGCGATCTGCGAGTTCGGGGCGAGATGACCGTCCATCGCATCGCTCGCCTGCGTCCAGTCGTAATCGACGAATCGCTCACCGATATCGAGACGCTCAACCTGGCAAGGCAACGCGGTTACACTGGCCTCGCGCTCAAAGCTTGCAAAGGTCAAACGGAATCGTTGTTGATGGCCGCCGCCGGCACTCACTACAAAATGTTTATTTGCGTTCAAGATCTTACCTGCATCGGTGGCTCGTTTCTCCACTCTGCGTCCTTGGCCAGCCGCTTGCCAACGGTCACCGCGATTGAAGGCAACGGTCGGCAATACTGTCCTGCCGGCAATGCGGCTTACATGAAGCAGTATGCGCCGATGTTCCGCGTGCGTTATGGCACTGTCCCGACCGAATTAATGAGTGAACCGGGGCTGGGCTTTACCTGGAAACCGCTCGGTGAATAGACGCGTTTGAACTGGCCATGAGCAAACGGTGAGCAACCGGTGAGCAAACTATGTATCCTCAACGTTGTTGGCCTGACACCGAAACTGGCCGCGCATGCACCGCGCCTGCTGCAATTGGGCAGGCCCCTGCCGTGGCGAAGTCCCCTGCCTGCCGTCACTTGCACTTCCCAAGCGACGATGTTAACTGGCCTTGCGCCGCGTGAACACGGTATCGTCGGCAACGGATGGTACTTTCGCGACACGGGCGAAATCCGCATTTGGCAGCAATCGAATCGATTGATCCAAGGCGCAAAATTCTATGAAGGCGTACAGACAGCCAAACTTTTCTGGTGGTTCAATCAAGGTGCTCAAGTTCAGTGGTATGTAACGCCCAAACCCCACTACGGCTGCGACGGATCCAAAGCGTTCGGCATTCTCGATGAAACCGATTGTCGATTGACGCAGCAGTTAGGCGAGTTTCCGTTTCACGGATTTTGGGGGCCCAAAGCCGGATTGTCGAGTAGCGATTGGATCGCGAGAGCCGCCTCCGTCGTGCTCCGCCAGAACGCACCCCAACTGACGATGGTCTACTTGCCACATCTCGACTACGACTTCCAGCGCTTTCCGACGCACGACCTAGCGCGCGTTGCCGAAGTGGATACATGCGCAGGCTTGGTCATTGATGCAGCTAACGACATCGGTGCCAAAACGATTGTTGTGTCGGAATATGGACTCGTGCCCGTCGATCAACCGGTGTTCATCAACCGTGCGCTGCGCTCAGCCGGCTTGCTGGTAGTTCGCGATGGGCCCTACGGCGAAATGTTGATGCCGATGGACTCGCGCGCGTTCGCTGTCGTCGACCATCAGTTGGCACATATCTACGTTTCCGATGAGCGGGATATTCCTCAGGTGAAAAGACTCATCGAGTCGCTGCCAGGCGTCGACGCAGTGGTCGCGCCTGGCGACGTAGAGCTCGACCATCCGCGCAGCGGCGAACTCATCGCTCTGGCCAAGCCAAACGCCTGGTTCGCCTATTATTACTGGCTTAACGACGTCCACGCGCCGGATTTTGCCCGGACGGTCGACATACACCGTAAACCGGGCTACGACCCTTGCGAACTCTTCATGACTTCGCCGGTGCGTGCCGTCCTGCGATTGGCTCAAAAGAAACTCGGCATGCGTTATCGCATGGACGTGATTCCTCTCGATCCGAACTTGATTCGAGGCAGCCACGGTCTGCGCCCAGCCGATCAGGACGGCCCGGTAATCATCGCTGATAGCCCGCCGAGCGACATGCGTGATTTCAAATGCTACGTCGAAGAGCAATTGCGGACTTAGCAGTTTACCGCGCGCTCACGAGCGTCCGCATACTTGCCTCATTCGCGTGCCGATGTTGCCCCTCGTTTTCAAATTGCGCTCTTCCGATGCTGATGCGCCACGGGCGGTGCTGCCAGCGCCAGTGGCGCACGAAAGAAAAAGGAGTAACTGCAGAAGCCCCGCGTCAGGAAAATCCCTCGCATCCACAGCGTTGCACGACAGATTTATAAAAAATCGCTTCCCAGCCCTAGACGCCGAGCCGTCCATCAGTACTATTTAACTCGCGGGATGGAGCAGCCCGGTAGCTCGCGAGGCTCATAACCTCGAGGTCGTCGGTTCGAATCCGGCTCCCGCAACTCTACCAACCCCGTCAAACTTTGTTTGACCTCCGGGTTAAGTATTTAAGCCGGCGATAGTGTAATGCACTATCGCCGGCTTTTTTCGTTTTTCCGCGAGGTTTTTACAAGGGCAAACGCACTTCGCCCCTATCTCACGCAGATCTCAGGGGCTCCAAGTAGAGACTCTCTATCGGACGACTCCGCCCACCTCGACGAAAGCTCGTGCCCCCAAATCTCACGACTCTCTTGTCTCTCTGACCTTCGGCTTATGTGATTTTCCCGCGCCGAGAGACTCTCCAGAGACCACCCCCAAAATCCCGTTTGGCCTGCAAAAAAAACATTCTGTGGGACGTCGTCGGGATAAATTGCATAGATAACGCCCGATCGCCACGAAGCAGCGGTTCGATCGATTTTCCGAGTCCTGCCCAGAATTCAATTTGTCCAGCAATACTCCGCTGCGAAAACGGCACTACAGCTCGAGCATCGTCGACGAGCTCGTCCGATAGTTTTACTGGTTGACCCATTGAATTTGTACTCCAACTCATCGGTAGCATTTTGCTACCCGCAAGACCAGTTCGTACTTGTTGCGATCGCAAAGTTTGAATTCGGATGCTTTCGGGCATCGCAAAAAAATCCGGAAAGCAACCTGCATGGGTGGTTCTTGGGCGAGTTCTGTTAACCTCTCTGTCAGCGTGAGCCAGCCAAAATTTGAGGGAGCGATTCATGCTTCGCTCGACGGTAACGCTAAAGACCCAGTTCATGAAGGGGAAGCAAGTTCAATGCTAAGAGAACGAGGGGAAATCCGATCCGACGCTCAAGAAATAAAAAAACCCCGCCAAGACCGGGGCAGGTAGTCTCAGCGGGGCACATGAGCCGGGGACCGGGGCAGAGGTCAACCCAGCTCTTATAAGAAACTTAGGGCGCCATTCGAATATGTCAACCGAATTTGCCACAAACCACCAATTTGGCTATATTTCGTCCCGTCGTAGACGGTGCCAAAGTGACGCAGCTTGCCACACCATAAGGAATTGTTCGTGTCAACCGATGCTTCTAAGCCTGCTTTTTCCGACGTTTCTACCGAGGAATTATTGGAACAACTGGGGACAAACTGCGGTCGAGCAACGCCCGGTGGTGACTTGCCACTTGAGGAATACCTAAAGAAGCTTGCCGTTCAGTCGCCTTCGCGTTCGTCGCTCGAGCTGGAAAGCAAGCTGGTTGTGCCGCCTTCCGCGACGAAGCAAGGGTAAGGCGTTTGAGCGGCTGAGCAACCACCCATTAGTTTTTGGAGATCTGCCTCCTCAACTCCACCAAACCTATCGAAGGCTTTGGATGTAACACCGGGCGATTGAGTAAGTAAACCAAGAAAATCATAGGGCCGAAGAAAGGCAGTTGGGTATTAAGGGACGTTTTGTCTCGCAAACGGTCGGACCTATGCCCCTTATTTATCGTTGCAACTTAGGTTCAGCCTGTTGGGCTAGCGGGTATTTTTCGTTGTACGACGGACTTCCGAGTCTTTGGACGGACTGGTGCCGCAACACGGAATTGTGAGGCCACGCCAGCGAGTTCTTGCGTCGGTTGACATTTTCCATTCCATCTTTTCTTTGACATCGCACTCCTTGTTCGGCGTGCGACCTTAGCAGAGTTGTGACGCGCGAGACTCCAGCGGCCTTGTGCCGCTTGGTAGAAAAAGGTGGATAAGCTAGAAGGAATGAACGATCGAAGCGAAAGACACTAGGTTTATTAGCTATAACGAGACCTTGCGTTCCAGTTGGACAAGCCAACTGGAGGCGAGAGGAATACGACAGTGTTATCGTAGCCGTTCGCCTTCGCTCCAGTTCGGCAAGCCAACTGGGGACACGAACAATACCGTGCGAGCGAAAGCAACCTGGCGGATAGATGGGATGCAATCTTGCAAACAGGATCCAAATCTCATGTTGATGATAAAATCTCGCTGTCGTGTTGAATCAATCCCAAGTTGTGGCACTGGGAATTCCGTTCGACACAAGTAACTTAGAAAAAAATTCGAACCAAATCAAAAGCCCGCTGGGCTAGGTAAATCGCTGGGACTGTGGCCCGATAACCAATGAAGTCCGCGACTTCGAAACTCGCGAGTCAGGCTCAAGGTATGAGTATTGGTTTCGATTTAATCGTTAGCGGAACAACTTCGACTGAGTCTTCAAACGTTTCAACGGTACCAAACATGGTAAAGCCGGTAACATCGTCAATAGTGACATTAAGTAGCTGTCCAGCTTGACGTTGATTCCCTTGCCAAACTACGATTCGATCGCAATGTGTGCGGCCGGTCATTTGGATGATGGGGCCGGTCTCGTTCTGTCGTTGAGAGAGTTTGCTTGGCCCTTCAACGAGTACTTGAACACTTTGTCCGATATACGGCAGGTTGTCTTCCAGTGAGATTCGATTTTGCAGTTCAAGCAATTCGTTGTTGCGTCGCTTCTTTTCTTCGAGCGGGATATCATCGGGGAGTAATTCGGCGGCCTTTGTTCCAGCCCGTACGCTGTATTGAAAAATGAAGCTGTTTTTGAAACGGCAACGTTCTACAAGTTGCATCGTGCCTTGAAATTCTTCTTCGGTCTCACCCGAAAAACCGACAATGAAGTCGCTCGAGACGGTTGCGTTCGGGACAATCTCACGAATCCGGTCCATCATTTCGTAATAGTCGGCGGTCGTGTATCCTCGCTTCATCCGTTTGAGCACCGCATCGCTTCCGGATTGTGCTGGGACGTGAAGGTAGGGCGAACACTTTGGTAAGTCGCGGACGGTCTCCAGCAATTCCCGCGTCATGTCTTTGGGATAGTTCGTGACGAATTTGATCCTTTCAATGCCTTCGATTTCGTGTAACGCGACGATTAAGTCTGACAATCGCCACGATTTCTCATCTTCGGTAAAACGATACGAATTCACCGTTTGACCAACGAGGATTATTTCTTTGCACCCTTGGTCAGCTAGAACGTGAGCTTCCGTAAGGATTTGTGATGGTGGGCGGCCTTGTTCTGGTCCACGCGTCATGGGGACGATGCAATAGGTACAGAACTTATCGCAGCCGATTTGAATTCGAATGTAGGCTTGATAGGGGGTTGGTCTCATCTCAGGATCGCGGAGAGGATCAAACGTTTCATGACTGCGCTTAATCTCTTCGATGGTTCCGTCGCGACGATTCATGCTAACGGCCAACTGCTGTCGCTCGCCGTTTTCGATTCGTTGGAGCAAGTCGGGAATTTGATGTAGTTGTCCTGGCCCGACAACCAAATCAACATAGGGAACACGTTCAAAGATCTTGCGTTGATCTTTTTGGGCCATACAGCCGATAACGCCGATGATTTTGTCGGGGTTTTTAAGCTTGAGCTGCTTTAAATGCAAAAGATTGTGATACGACTTTTCTTCGGCGTGCTCGCGAACGCTACAGGTGTTGAAAAGGATCGTATCGGCTTGGGCTGGATCCTGCGTTAAGCGGTAGCCGTACTTGCGCAGCGAGGCGACGACCATTTCGCTGTCAAGAACGTTCATCTGACATCCGACGGTGTCGATGTATAGCTGTTTGTCGGTCCTGGAGGAGTCGGGTTCGTTAGCCATCGGGGAGAAAACCTGTTAAAACTGTATGCTTGCACCGTTGTTGACTATCGCCGACCAGAGACCGATCGGCAAGTCCAACCGGCCATCGAGTTCGAAAAACGGGTCCGTTCTAAGACAAGTATATGCAGCAAACGTACGAAATTGATGGGGTCAAGCTGGCTCTCAGCAACCCGATCGAAAATAACCTGAAGTGGATCGGACAGACTGAGGTTCTTCGGCAACTGTCCGCTTGTTGGCTGGTGGTGGATGAAAAGGATCTGCCGTTGGCGCCTCGATTGATTGGTCCGCCAGGCGTTGGAAAGACGGCTTTGGCGATGGCGGCGGCGGCGGCTCGGCAGCAGGAATTGTTCATCTATCAGTGCACGGCCGACACGCGGCCCGAGGATTTGTTGGTCACACCGGTGCTCTCAAGTCAAGGCAAAATTGCTTACCACGCATCGCCGTTGGTAACGGCCATGATTCGCGGAGCCGTTTGTATCCTCGATGAAGGGAATCGCATGAATGAAAAATCGTGGGCTTCCTTGGCGCCGCTTTTGGATCACCGCCGATACGTCGAATCGATTGTGGCCGGGATCACGATTGGGGCGCATCCCGATTTTCGATGTGCGGTGACGATGAATCAAGACGACTCGACCTATGAGATTCCGGATTACATCTTAAGCCGAATTCAGCCGTCGTTGACCGTTGGCTTTCCGAATCGACAGGATGAGCTCGCCATTCTGCAATATCATTTGCCTTTTGCTGCTCCTGAGATGCTTAATCTGACGGTCGAGTTCTTGCAGAACGCGCATGATCTCAAGCTTGATTTTTCGGCTCGTGATGGGATTCAAGTGCTGCGGTACGCGATCAAGCGGCTGTCGCAAGAGCCGAGCCATCCGGTTGCTTTGGACCCCGTTTGGCGTGAGTCGCTCGAGGCTTGTCTTGGCGAAGATGCGTTGGACCTACAAGCGGCTTATGAGCGTAAGCAGCGTTCTTTAGACGGAAATACGTTGCCGCAAGGACTCGGCGATTTCTTTCTCGATCCGGATGATCCAATGCACCCAGACTTTGACGACGACGAAGAGGTCTGAAGCGAATAGGGCGATTTGCGAGAGTCGCAAGGGACGGCGAACGAGAGTCAGGGGTTTACGCCCGAGGCTTGAAACGAAATAGCCGTGCCCGATTGCCATGCATGAAAAAGCACACGATTTCGTCAAAATTCATCGTAACCTCTCCTATCGAGAGAGGTCGGATGCGGGAGAGGGTGATCGCGCTACCGAGGATTTGGCGGCTTTCATCTCGCTCTGAGAAACGCCTCTCCCGCACGCAAGACTCGCGACCTCTCCCGCTCGCGGGAGAGGTAACAAAAACAAGGGGATATCAGGTTTCAACCAATGTCTCGCAATCGCGCACGGTTACTTAGCATCGCTCCGCGATTTAGGAAGGCGCGACGTCAAAACTAACGGGTAAGGCTCAAGCTAAGTTGCTTTTGGCTACTCGGTTGGGATGCCTTCGGGTTCGGTTCCGTTGGTTTCTGGTGCTGGTCCGTTGGTTTCTGGGAGGCTGGTGTTTGGCAGGGGCTCGGTCACATCGGCGTCGCCAAGTGCATCGCTTGGAACTCGAACGACCGCGATCAAAGTATCGCCTTCGTCCATGCTCATGATGCGCACACCTTGCGTGTTTCGGCCGATGACGTTGACGTCTTTGGCTGCAACACGTTGGATCTTGCCACGGCTGGTCATCATCATCAGCTCGTCATCGTCGGTGACTGGCGTAATGCCGATGACGCGTCCGTTGCGTTTGGATGTCTTGATATCGATGACACCCTTCCCGCCGCGGCGTTGGGATCGATATCGATTCGTCGAGGAGATATCTTCCGACTCGACCGCCTCTTCAGGCTCAACCGCTTCTGGGACGTCGACGACTTCGCGCGGCGTACCGTCTTCATTGAGTTCATCTTCGAGCGGTTCCAAATCTTTGCCGGCTAATTCTTCGCCGGGGCCAAAGCTGGTTCGTTTCCCGTATCCAAATTCGCAAGCCGTGAGGAGGGTAGCGCTTGGGTCTGCGACCACCATACCGACCACTTCATCGCCGCGTTTGAGTGATATTCCCTTGACACCGGATGTATTTCGTCCCATCGATCGAGCGTGACTTTCAGGGAAGCGAATGGCCATACCACCGGCCGTAGCCAAGAGGATCTGATCGTTGGCTTTGCAAAGAACAACATCGACCAACTGATCATCTTCGCGCAGTTTGATGGCGATGATGCCACCCTTCTTGGGTCGGCTGTATTGTTCGAGGTCGGTTTTCTTAACAACTCCCTTCTTGGTTGCCATGATCAAATAATGATCTGGCAGATCGAAATCGCGGATTGCCAAGCAATCCATGATCTTTTCTTCTGGAGTCAAATTAAGAAGATTGACGAGCGCACGACCTTTGCTTTCGCGACTCATCTGGGGGATTTCGTAAACCTTTTGCCAGTAAACCTTACCTTGGTTCGTAAAGAAGAGAAGGTAATCATGCGTGCTAGCGACGAAGAGGTGTTCGACTGGATCCTCTTCTTCAAGTTTCATGCCTGTTACCCCCTTACCACCGCGGCGTTGGGCACGATAGGTCGTGGCTGGCAAACGTTTCGCGTAACCGCGATGGGATATGGTAACGACCATCGTTTCTTCGGTGATCAAGTCTTCCATGTTGTACGAGCCGAGTTCTTCCGAACTAATTTCGGTTCGTCGATCGTCGCCAAAGCGTCTCGCGATGTCTTCGATTTCGGCTTTGATCAAGGCGAAAATTTTGCCGGTATCGCCGAGCAATTCGAGGTAACCTTCGATCTCGTTAAGCAAATTCTTGTGCTCGTCAGTAAGCTTTTCTTGTTCGAGGCCAGCTAACTGGCCAAGGGTTAGTCGCAGGATAGCGTCTGTTTGCAAGCTCGTCAGTCGATAAATATCGGACGCTCCGCGGTCACGCTGAAACTCGGCAAAGCCGCGATCGCCCAGGGCTCGCTCCATCATGGATGCTGGGCATTCGACTCCCATCAGCCGTTCTTTCGCTTCAGGCTGTGTTCGACTGTTGCGAATGATCTGAATAATGCGATCGATATCAGCCAGTGCAAGCAACAGGCCTTCGATAACGTGTTTCCGTTTGCGAGCTCGATTGAGCAAGAATTGGGTGCGACGTCGAATCACGATTACGCGATGACGCACGAATTCTTGAAGCATCTCTTTGATGTTGAGCTCGCGAGGTTTGCCGTCGACTAACGCGAGGAAGATCATCGAGAACGTGTCTTGCAGTTGCGAGAATTGATACAGCTGGTTCAAGACGACGTTGGGGTCGTGACCTTGTTTGATTTCGACAATGATGCGAACCGGCTCTTTGAGATCGCTTTCGTCGCGAATCGCTGAGATTCCCTTGATGCGATCGCCGCGAACGAGTTCGGCAATTTTTTCCATGACCCGGTCACGGAATTGCTGGAACGGAATCTCGTGGATGATGATTCGAGACCGGTTCTTGACTTCTTCGATCGTTGTCCGTGCGCGAATCACGATCGTTGATCGACCAGTAAGGTATGCTTGGCGAATACCATATCGACCGCAGATAATGCCGCCGGTTGGGAAGTCAGGGCCGGTGATGATGTCGCACAATTCGTGAATTGAGACATCCGGATCGTCGATCAACTTCACAAGTCCGGCGCACACTTCCCGTAGGTTGTGAGGCGGGATGCTGGTTGCCATCCCGACGGCAATCCCGGTTGCTCCGTTCACGAGGAGGTTGGGGAATTTCGAGGGGAGCACGACGGGCTCGGTTCTTGCTTCGTCGTAAGTCGGAATAAAGTCGACGGTGTCGAGCTTTAAATCGTCGAGCATCATGGCTGAAGCGGGCGATAGACGGGCTTCGGTGTATCGCATGGCGGCTGCGGGAAGACCGGCGATCGAGCCGAAATTACCCTGCTTATCGATTAGCAGGTGTCGCATGTTCCATTCCTGGGCCATACGAACCAGGGTCGGATAGATAACAGCTTCACCATGAGGGTGATAATTACCCGATGTATCCCCGGAGATCTTGGCGCACTTGACGCGGGCGGCGCCCGGCGTCAGGCTTAGGTCATTCATGGCGACCAGGATTCGGCGTTGGCTTGGCTTTAATCCGTCGCGAACGTCCGGAAGTGCTCGGCTAACAATGACGCTCATTGCGTACGTCAGGTAGCTGTTGCGAAGCTCGTCTTCGATCGGCAGATCGGTGATTCTGCCTTCACCATTATCGCCGGTCCCGGCACCGCCGCTCACGGTGGGTGGTAGCCCTCCATCAAAGCCATCACCAGCTCCAGAAGCGCTGGTTGGAAGGTTGTCGTCGTTCAACTCGGAATCGTCGGGAGGCAAATTGGACAAAACAGCGTTTCCTTCGAGCCAAAAGCAAGATTTTGAGGCTCCAAAACAGCCTCCTAAACAGGCTCAAATTTTACCCGAAGCCCCTTTTTTTCCTAGGGGGCGGGGCGGTATGAACAGCAGCGGAAGTTGCTGAAAACAAAAGATTTACGACGACTTTGACGCCGAGGGCGGAACGGTCGAACCGCTGTCGGAAGTTTCTTTGGAATTTAGGGTCGTTTCTGGGGAGGGCGGATTAGGTTCCGACGGTGTTTTTTCGAGTGGTCCGCCATGAATCTGTCCGATCGGAACTACCCGTTCGAGGTCGTAAAGCATGCGTCCTATTGGCTCTCGGTCGAACTTAAAGTCGTCGAATATGAAGACTCGTCTCTGTCCCTTGTCCATGTAAAAAGCTTTGGTGATTCCTTTCGCTTCCCATTTCGATTTATCAACCCTGGTGACTTTGTGAAATTCGAGCTTCTGCCCCCAGCTTGTGCTGAGTCCATTGTCTGACCGTTCGATCCACGAATTCTTGCTTTTCAAATAATAAAGGGCAGCGGTAGCGCCCACGGTAAAAGAGAGGAACGCCCAAAAATACTGTCCCGTAATTGCGGACTTCATTTCGGCCAAGGATTTCTTGGGCGGTGTTTTTGACCAGCCGTTTGCTTGGGCTAATTCCTTCCATTTTTCCTGGATCGCTTTGGGTTCCAAATCCTTGTCGATTGTTTCGTAGGCTTGAATCGCCGGAAGTTGACGAGGCCAAGCGATAACACCGTCATAGAGAAACCAGAGTGACAGTGGGAAGCAAACGAGCACGAAGACGAGATAGCGAAAGAGGTAGCTTTTCTGGAAGTTAGCCCGTAGAGTCATGGCTGTCGCCAACGTGGGTGGGAGTAAGTTTCGTCAAATCACAATCGTTCGAGCAAAGAGCAGGATAGTGGGCGACGGACTTCGCGACAAGTCACAGCGACAAAGTCCGAGACCGTCGAGGGAGGAGCTCTCCCGCTCGCAAGACTCGCGTTCTCTCCCGCACGCGGGAGAGGTAACAAAAACAAGGGGATTTCAGGTTCCAACCAACGCCTCACAATCGCACGGCTCTTTACGGTTCCGAGGTCTCTGGTTTTCGACGTGTAACTTGGAATTCTTTTGAGCCAGCCCACCAAGTTTTTTCTCCGTCGAGAATAACGTGAATTTGGTAGTTGCCGCGACACTTAGCATCGATTGGGAGTTCCAGTTGAAAACTTCCCACGTCCGTCGGTTGTTCGATCGAAGCAATGGTTAATTCGTTCGCCGCTTCGTAGATCTGTTGCTGAAGCGCTTCTGAAGTCTTCGTGCCGAAAGACGTTTTCAATTCTTTCAATCGATCTGGGGCTCGCGAACGGCGATAAGCAATTTCGCCCCTGAGGCGTCCTGGACTGGGTGATGTTCCCCGGACAATGAGTCTGTCACCAGCCGTTACTGAATTTGGTACCGCAAACTCAAGTGACTTTGGATGGTGAATTCGGATCAAGGGATCGCCAAGCAAGTTAAAGAGGTAATTGTGTTCAACTCTTTCATCGCTCAACGAATGTCCCTCTGGACTCAAAGCCTTTGCCATTGCATCCATCATCCGTCTGCGGGACATCCGTTTTGAACTGGGGGCTGGAATTTCTTGGTCGAATTCGGTCTTGTTCGGCGTAAGATTCGAAGAAGCGATTGTGTTTACAGACGAATGGGTTTCTCGCTCAATGTCTTTGTCTTCGATCAAAGAAGATTGCTTGGCTTCACTCAGCAAAGTCCCTACGCGATCCTTTTGCTCGACGAAGCTTTGCCGAATCAATTCGCTTCCAAGAACTCCCATGGCATAGGGCATCGTCACGCGCGAGCCACCAATGATTGCGATCGGACCATCGGTATGCAGCAACATTCGTTCTGCAAGGCAGGGCTCCTTTGCGTCGAACGCAGCGACGTAGCATGCAAGAAAGATCGCGATTGGTGGCGCTTTTGGAATAGAAATGGAACTCACGGTTGAATTATGGAGAATCGGCGTCGGGGGTTCCACGAACTGAAGGTAGTCGAGCGTGTCAACGAATCCGTGTCCCAAATAAACCCAGAACAAACCACCATTGTTCAGTCGCTGCACCACCGTTTCACAAAATTTCGATGGCGCAGGGCAGTAATTGCTTTTCGGACTCGCCTGCGTCATGCTTAATCGGTAGATCTCTGGCAAGTCGTCGGTCAAGAGCTGTCGCGTAACTCCTTCAATGAGTGTATCGGCGACCATTCCAAAATCTCCAACACCCGCGACGATGTCGATGTTTCTCGACCAGTCTTTCCGAACCGTATTTCGTTCGTATCGAAGGACTCGATCGAGGTAGCGTTGAAGCTCTTCGGGCGATGATGCCGGAATGCGACCAACCATCGCGTCCATGCGTCCATCCTGATCGAAGTCTGCGTAGGGTTGATCAGTAGCGAGGATCGGTTCGGAACCAAAATTCTTAACGACTTTCGAATCGACATAAAAAGTCGGAATTCGGTCCTCGGCGGCTGGTGTCACATTACGATTTTGAAAATCTGGGCAGTCACCCATCAGGATCAAAGCGGGGAGTTCTTGAGGACCGTTCGTCGCATTCTTGGATGGGAGCTTTCGAAGCGTATCCGAAGCCTTGGCCCGCGTTTCCACGGCGGTGGTGGCTGGATCGATTTCGATCACGCGATAGCCTTCTTGTTCGCGGTACGTTTTCCAGCCTTGAATCGCCGTCGACCAAGTGGATGGCCGGACTACGATAACGTCGCCGGTTACGTCTCCCATTGGGGACGCTGCCACGAACAACGAGAAAAACAAGGTGAGCCATCCTGACATCCGCTACTCCATCGAATAAAAACATTGGTCTATGAAGAAAACCGAAAGAGCCGAAATCGTTTTACGCGTCCTTGGTGAACTTTATCCAGAGCCCCCTATTCGGCTTGAGCACAAGGATACGTACTCATTGCTCATCGCGGTCTTGCTCAGTGCCCAATGTACCGACAAGATGGTAAATCGTGTTATGCCAACTTTGATGAAATTGGCAGCTACGCCAGCAAAAATGGCTCGGCAAACCCCTGAAAAAATTCGCGAGATTATCAAGCCGTGTGGTCTTAGCCCTCGCAAATCGGTCGCCATTTACGAACTCTCGAGAATTTTGGTCGATAAGTACAATGGACAGGTCCCCGAAACGCTCGTCGAACTGGAGACGCTTCCCGGTGTCGGTCACAAAACGGCGAGTGTTGTCATGTGCCAAGCCTACGGCAAAGCGGCTTTTCCGGTTGATACCCATATCCATCGCCTAGCCCAACGTTGGGGGCTGACAAATGGGAAAAACGTCGTCCAGACCGAGCTGGATCTGAAAAAGCTCTTCCCCGAGGAGTCGTGGGCCAAACTCCATCTGCAAATCATTTATTACGGTCGCGAGCATTGTACGGCTCGTGGTTGCGACGGGACTGTCTGTAGGCTGTGTCGTGAGCTTTATCCAAGTCGAAAGATGGGCGTCGCGACCAAAAAATAGTCGCTATACTAGGCGTCGCCTCGAAACCGGTTTTCATGTAGTTGCGTCTCTCCGAGACGCAGACGTTTCGCGTCTCGGATAGACGCGACTACGTGTTGAGAGGCAAAGCCTCGTGCGACCAAGTTTTTAAATCCCTCTCCTCAAAGTGAATTCGCGATGAACGCACCCTCTTCGACTGGCCAAATTGATACCGTCATGATCGAGTCTCGGCTCTTCCCACCGAGCGCAGAGTTTTCGAAGAAAGCCCTCATTGGATCGATGAGCGCCTACGAGAAATTGTACGCCGAATCGATTGCAGATTCGGAAGGCTTCTGGGCTAAGCAAGCGCGTGAGCACCTACATTGGTTCAAGCCATTCACGAAGACGCTCGAATGGAACGAGCCGTTCGTGAAATGGTTCGAAGATGGGACAACCAATGCCTCCTACAATTGCCTGGACGCCAATATTGCAGCCGGACGTGGTGATAAGGTTGCTATCTACTTTGAAGGTGAGCCCGGGGATACTCGCGTGCTGACATACAAAGATTTGCACCGAGAAGTCTGCCGTATTTCGAATGGCTTGAAGAAGATTGGTGTGAAGAAAGGCGACGTTGTGAGTATCTACATGCCGATGGTCCCTGAACTTTCCATGGCTATGCTGGCTTGTGCTCGGTTGGGAGCCATTCACTCGGTAATTTTCGGTGGCTTCAGTGCCGAAGCGATCGCAGATCGCAATAACGACGCAAAGGCTCGTTTTCAAATCACGGCTGACGGCGGTTATCGTCGCGGTAAAGTTTTAAACCTCAAAGAGACCGTTGATCAAGCGCTGGCGAAAAGCCCAACGGTGGAAAAATGTGTCGTCCTTCGCCGAACCGGCAACGATGTTCCGATGACCAGTGGTCGCGATGTTTGGTGGCATGACTTAACAAGCGAAGCATCCGACGATTGTCCGGCTGAACCTGTCGAAAGCGAAACCCCGCTTTTCATTCTCTATACCAGCGGCTCTACCGGAAAACCCAAGGGGATCAAGCACACAACGGCTGGCTATAATCTTTATGCGAAGCGGACGTTCCAATGGGTCTTCGATCATCGCGAAGAGGATATCTTCTGGTGTACGGCCGATTGTGGTTGGATTACCGGGCATAGCTATATTGTTTATGGTCCGATGTCGGCTGGGGCAACCCAGGTGATGTATGAAGGAGCTCCGAATTGGCCGGCTGAGGATCGTTTTTGGAGCCTGATCGAAAAGTACAAAGTCAACATTCTTTATACGGCCCCGACGGCCATTCGTGCATTCATTAAGTGGGGCGACCATCATGTCGAGAAGCATGATTTATCGAGCCTGCGATTGCTCGGAAGTGTCGGTGAGGGGATCAATCCCGAAGCCTGGATGTGGTACTACGAAAAGATCGGCGGTGGGCGTTGTCCGATTGTGGATACGTGGTGGCAGACCGAAACCGGTGGCATCATGATGTCGCCATTGCCGGGTGCGATTGCTTGTAAACCGGGTTCGTGCACTCGACCTTTGCCTGGTATTGTCCCACGTATTCTTGACGAATCGCGACAAGAAGTTGGTGACCATCAAGGTGGCATGCTTTGCATCGACAAGCCGTGGCCTGGAATGCTTCGTGGCATTTGGGGTGATGACGCGCGTTATAAGGAACAGTATTGGTCACGCGTTCCTGGTATGTATTTGACCGGTGACAATTCTCGCCGTGATGATGATGGTTATTACTGGATTATGGGACGTATCGATGACGTTATCAATGTCTCGGGGCATCGGTTGAGTACGATTGAAGTCGAAAGCGCGCTGGTTTCTCATCCGGCGGTAGCTGAAGCGGCGGCCGTTGGTCGGCCTGATGAAATCAAGGGCCAAGCGATTGCTGTATTCGTCACGGTTAAAGATGGGGCGATGACTGATACTTTACGCGATGATCTCAAGAAGCACGTTCGCAAAGAAATCGGAGCGTTGGCGCAACCCGATGATATTCGATTCACCTCGTCGCTGCCGAAAACGCGTAGCGGTAAGATCATGCGTCGTCTGCTTCGCGATATCGCAGCCGGAAAAGAAAACGTCGGCGATACCACGACTCTCGAAGACTATTCGATCCTTGCCAAGCTTCGCGGCGACGAGGAATCGTAGGATTTAATTCATAGTTTGACATTCTCGCTGGAGCGACCGACGCATCGGTTGGACGGTGGCTCCCCGAGGATTTCTTGACTCTGGACGGTGCAGCGCTAAGATTGCGTTGCTACCAGATTTTAGCCGTCGAGTATCGACGATGGAGTCTACCTTCCAGGATGGAAACGAAAGCACGGAATTAGACGTTTCTTCGTTTCTGTTTACGCAATCGTTCAGGTCCAGCCCGCTGTTTCATTCCCGCCAGCGGGCCGACCTCGATTGCACATGGAGGGTCGGTCGCAATCATGAAGAATATCTTCTTTCTAAGTTTGCTGGCAATCTCGCGAATATCGTTGGCCGGCGTTGTCGATTTTGATATCCAATCGGCCGCTCCGGCTGTGCTCACTTCGCTACCGAGTGTTGCGGCACAACTTCCGAATAGCCAGCATGTCCAAGTCAAGTTGGATATCAGTACGATCGTAACGCATGGTTTCCAAGGTGTCGTTGACGAAGCCACGATCAAAATTCATACGCATCGTCCGATGGTTCAAGTTGCGGATTTCTGGCCGCGGACGGAAATGTACACTCAGGTCACGACCCCTGTTTCGGTTTATGAAGATCACGATCGTTTGAAGCATGCTTGGCTTCAAGGGGCGGGTGGCTATCCAGGGATCGGGTCGGTTCAAGGTCAAGCGTACATGCATGATCGTTTGAATCGAGACGTTCAATTCCAACAGGCTCCGCCGATGCAATTGCTCAGCGCCGCTGGAACGTTGAATCGTCGATCTGGAGTCTTTTTCAAACTTCGCTCGACACCCCAAGCAACCTTGGAAGGGCTTCGCAGCTACTTTATCACCCTCGAGGTTCCGACCGCGTGGCGAGGCGATATTCTCGAAATCCAAGCGGTCGCGTATGGCAGATTCGAATCCGAGTCCCAGCCATCGATGAAAGAGCTAGGAGAGTCTCGATTCTGGGTCGCGGTCTATCGAGACGGAGATGCCGAAGCTGCCGGCTATGCTTTGGCCTTCGCCCAACAGCAGGACAAGTTGCGGCAAATTGCCAGTCAATATAACGCAAAGATCAAAAAGCAAGCGTTTCCAACGCCGGTTCATCGACTCGGGCACGCGCTTGATATTTACGAACCGCTGGTCTCGACAAACTATCTCGACGACTGGATGTTTGGCGATACGAGTCGTCAACCGAACGGATTGTTGCCGGTTGACGTACGCGTCGCCATGCTCGACTTCATCGACAGTCGGGCCATCATGGAGAGAATGTCCATGGCTCAGGTCGACCTGCGACCAACGAGTATTGCGCGTCATGCGCCGAATTCACGGGTGCAGTGATCTGCTTGCTGCCCGTACCAAGCGACGACAAAGTAGTTAGAATCGAGATCAGCGGCGGCTTGAGCCGCCGCTTGATTACGTGGAGCTAAAGCTCCAACTACTTTCGAAGAACCCCAATGCTCTTGTTTCTGATCGCCTTGTTTTTGCTGCCGTTGACAGCTCTTCCGGTGGCGATGTTTCTCGTAAATCGGCGTCAATTTCTCCCAGCAACGCAATCGGAACCATTCCTAAAACTCGCGGACGAAGCGACCGTCAGCGTCTTGATTCCAGCTCGCAACGAAGAAAATTCGATCGGCCTAGCCATCGATGCTTTCTTGCAATCGACCGGTCCTCAAATCGAAGTAATCGTTCTCGATGATCAATCCGAGGATCAAACCAAGCATGTCGTACGACAACGAATAGCAACTGATCCACGAATATCACTATTGGAAGGAATCGAGTTACCGGTTGGATGGAATGGGAAGCAGCACGCTTGTTGGCGGCTGGCACAGGCTGCGCGTAAGGATTGGTTGGTTTTTGTGGATGCCGACGTTCGGCTTGCGCCCGATGCGATTCGAAGAATGGTCGCAGAATCGCTGATGAGAAACGCGCCCTTGGTAAGCGGTTTTCCGTTTCAAGAAACCGGCTCGCTATCGGAAAGGATGCTTATTCCACTGATGCATTTTGTGTTGCTGGGTTACCTTCCGATTCAGAAGATGCGATTGTCGTTGCAGCCAGGACTAGCGGCTGGTTGCGGGCAACTCATGCTTGCCAGACGCGAGGTTTATTTTGAAGTCGATGGTCATCGCGCCATTCAGGGTTCGCGGCATGATGGCCTCAAGCTTCCTCGCGCGTTTCGAGTAAAGGGATTTCTCACCGATATTTTTGACGCCACAGATATTGCACGATGTCGCATGTATCACAACCGACAGGAAGTCGTTCAAGGGCTTCTCAAGAATGCGACGGAAGGGATTGCCAATCCAAAACTGATCGGAATATTTTCCGTACTATTGTTGGGCTCGGCCGTGCTACCCATACTGTTTTTCATTTCGGCGCTTGTTTTGAAAGCGGCCATGGCCACGAAAATTTTACTAGCGATGGCCATGTTTCTTTCGTTTGTTCCGCGTTGGCTTGCTGCCAAGCAGTTCAAGCAGAGTCAAATTGGCGTTTGGCTACACCCAGTAAGCGTTGCTTGGTTTTTGCTTTTGCAATGGCAAGCGCTCTTCCTAGCAATCGTTGGGCGACGTGTGACTTGGCGAGGTCGGAATTGAGACAGGTCATCCTGCGGTAAATTTTTTGGGACCATTTGGATTCGATCGCATTGGACTAGAGCATTTTCATTTTTCATATAGCCAGTTGTGAAACGGGGGCAAAGCTGTGAAACGGGGTCAGGTACCAAAAACCGGAACGGCCCTTTGGGTGCTTTGCACTTTTGGTACCTGACCCCGTTTCGCAAGCCTACGTCGTTCTTAAAAATGCTCTAGAAGCGTTATTGAACCTGAGGCGGTGGCTCGTGGGCCTCAAAGGAATTGTCAGCGAGAAAATGCAACTAAATAACCGTGCGCGATTGTGAGACGTTAGTTGGAACATGATATCCCCATGTTTTTGTTACCTCTTCCCGCTTGCAGGAGAGCGTCGGTGTTAGACTTTGACAATACGCCAGGGATAGCACAGTCGCTGGTACATCAATCGATGTATCGAGCACGTAGGGCCGCGGATAGTCCTAGTTTAG
>JANOAI010000095.1:0-26783 GCA_031411055.1 Pirellulaceae bacterium | reverse complement strand
GTCAGACCACCAATTCAAATGTCCTTGAGGCGTGACTTGCGTGAATGTGGGCCAATAAACGACGCGGGCGGCGACAACAATCGTCAGCCCTAGGATCAGCAACAGATAGAACGGTATTTGTCGATTCTTGACGGGTAACGCAAAGGTCGAGCCGAACAACGGTCCCCAAACTTGGGACAGCAACGCCAACGGAATCAGTCCTATGGTTAAAAACTGATTGACCGCCCCGTGCGGTGTTGGACCGTCTAGCCATAAAAAGCCCTCGACCCATTGCATGGCCGTGATCCCCATGAGGGCGACGCCTCCCCATTTGAGTCGGGGATTGTCTCGACGAAGCAAATATGCGGAAACGCCATACGCGCATCCACCGGCCACCAAACTCGATGTAGCGTTGAAACAAATGGGAATACCCTCCTACGATTGAACGCCTACGGAATGCGGATCATTCGGAAGATGCCTGGCCTGATGAAAATGATTACGCAGCCACATCGCCACTATCCGCACTATTTCTCCCCCTCGCCCCAGTCTTCTGGGGAGAAGGGAGCGATAATTCGTGTGTCTTTCGCTTTCAAGAATTTCTCCAACCTCTTTATCTTCCGACATTTTCATCAAGCCAGATGATGCCCGTCCTGGGTGGCTATTTTCGATTTCTAAGCCAAGGATGATTCTAGCAATCCTTTGATCCTTTCCAGCTACACACAAAAACTTTCAGGTTACTCTTTTTTCGCGAATAGGATCTGGGGTTGGCCGGAAAAGGTGGGCATCCACGAGTTTTTGAATGATCGCATGTTGGCGATCAGCGAGAAGTGTCCAATTTTTCGTAATTCGCATCCAAAGTCCATGACAGGACTGGAACAGGGTGATGGCCAAATTCCACGACATTAGAATGCACTTGCTCGTTTTGCCATGAGTCCGTTTGGAAGAATTTTCCTAACAATTCGAAAATGTTGCGGCATAATCCCTGTCGGTATTTCGATTGGGCGACATGATTTCTTGATCTAACGGCTGAAATCATTTAGATTAGAGGCTGTCGCCTGTCGACTTCCCACCTCTTTGCTGTCGCACGTCCAAGCATGATTTCGAATCGCTTTAGGATCGCTTTAACGCTACTGATGGCTATTGGCCTGAACGGAATTGTTTTCCAATCGCGAGTTTTTGCGCAGGAATCGTCAAAGAAAGACGAAATCGCGCGAGCCGAGTTTTTTGAGAGTCATATTCGCCCTGCGTTGATCAAGCACTGCTTGGCTTGTCACTCGAATGCAACGGAAATCAATGGTGGTTTGTTGCTTGATTCGTTGGCTGGTTGGGAAAAGGGGGGAGATTCGGGAAAAGCGATCGAGCGAGGAAATCCCAAAGCCAGTTTGCTTGTGAAAGCCATCGAATACAACGATCCAAACTTGCAGATGCCGCCCGATGGCCGCATGCCCAAGCAAACCATCGAAGACTTTCGAAAATGGATTCACGACGGCGCTCTCGATCCACGTTTGGAAACGACGCCGGCGAAACCCTCTACGGCATTGCCGTTGGATCGGTCCCAAGAACACTGGGCTTATCGCCCGATCGCTGCTCCAGTGATCCCCAATATCGATGCGTCGACAAATATCGATCGCTTCGTCATCGCCTTGCTTCGGGCGAAGAATCTCACGCCCCTTCCACATACTTCGAAAGCAACACTGATCCGCCGACTGTCGTTTGATCTCCATGGGCTGCCGCCTACGCCCGAAGAGATTGCACAATTTGAAGCCGATTCATCCGAAGACGCCTATGAGAAAACTGTCGACCGATTTTTGGCATCGCCACGTTATGCCGAACGCATGGCAAGGCATTGGCTGGATGTTGTTCGTTACGCAGAATCGTTGACGCTTCGAGGCTTTGTGCTTGGTAATGCTTGGCGCTACCGCGACTATTGTATCCAGGCGTTCGAAGAGGACCGGCCATGGAACGAAGTCATGCGAGAGCAAATTGCCGGTGATTTAATGTCCTCGGACGATCTCGATATCCGCAGTCGTCAGTTGATTGCTGCCGGCTTTTGGTTGCTGGGCAACTCGAATCTTGAAGAACAAGATAAACAATTGCTTGAGATGGATATCGTTGACGAACAGCTGGATACTTTTGGTAAAGCTTTTCTTGGTCAAACGCTTGGTTGCGCACGATGTCATGATCACAAGTTTGATCCGATTCCAACCAGCGACTACTACGCCTTGGCTGGAGTTCTCAAAGCTTCGCAAGTCGTGAAGCATTCGAACGTTTCGAATTGGATCGATGAACCATTGCCCTTGCCCCCGGACGATAAAGCGAAATTTGATAAGCTCGAAGCCGAATCGCAAGAAATCAACGACAACATCGCGAGCCTGCGAAAAACTCTTACGCGAATTAGCAAACGATCGACTCCGGTTGTGGAATTGAATGATCTTCCGGGAATTGTCGTAGATGATGAAAAGGCAAAGAAAATCGGCGATTGGCAGAACAGCAAGCATACCGAAGCTTATGTCGGCAATGGCTACATTCACGACAAGAATGAACTTCGCGGAAGCAAAACCGTTTCTTTCGAACCCGAAAAACTCCCGCCGGGAACCTATGAGGTCCGTTTCGCCTATGCATCTCACGAATCCCGTGCGTCGAATGCCAAGGTAACGGTCTACAGTGCTGATGGGGATTCGCCCCATTTGATCAATCAACGCGAACCTGGGCCCATCGATGGGTTGTGGATATCGTTGGGTCGCTATCGTTTTGAAAAAGACGGCCAAGCCTATGTAACGGTTTCCAATGAAGATGCAGACGGTCACGTCATCGCCGATGCAGTGCAATTCCTTCCAACGGAAGATACCAAATTAGCCGTCAAGAAAGCCGACAATGTTTCTTCCGTCGATGATTCAGCTGAAGACTTGGCCGCAACCGATTCGCTCGAGGACAAAAAGGAACTAGAAACGCGTATCAAGGTGCTCGAAAAGGCGAAGAAGAAACTCGATGAACAAATTTCGCTGCGCCCTAAATTCTTAGCCATGATTCCCGCAGCCGAGCCATCAGATATTCCGATCCATATACGAGGTGATGTTCATAATCTTGGCAAAGTTGTAAGTCGAGGGACGCTCCAACTGGTAAGCATCGATCGCTTGCAACCAACAGCCGACCGACCGTTTGACCGAACCATGCTGAGCGACTGGCTTGTCGCATCCGAAAATCCGTTACCGGCACGGGTCATGGTGAATCGTGTTTGGTCTTGGCTAATGGGTGACGGCATCGTTCGAACGATGGACAACTTTGGGACAACCGGTGAACAACCGTCGGATTTCGAATTATTGGATTATCTTGCGACCCAGTTTGTGAACAACCATTGGTCGGTTCGAAAACTCGTCCGCGAAATTGTTCTATCGGATGCTTACCAGCGAAGCTCAACTGGCTCGCTCGAAAACGAAGGCATTGACCCCGACAATCGTTATCTATGGCGAGGCCAGCGTCGACGTTTAGAAGCCGAGACGATTCGTGATACGATTTTGGCAGTGAGCGGCAAGCTCGATGAGACTCGGTTTGGTACTCAATTGCCGAAGTCCTTAAAATCGGACTATGGCTATCAGTTTGAAGGGATGATTCGCAGTATTTATGTTCCTGTCCTTCGGAATTCGATACCGAATCTTTTTGATGTCTTTGATGGAGCAGATCCAAGCAGTGTCGTGGGGAAACGCAATCGCAGCACAACGGCTAGCCAAGCTCTGTGGATGATGAACCATCCTTGGCTTAATGAAATGTCGCGTGTTACGGCTGAACGTGTTCTCAAAGAATCGTCTGGGACACGCGAACAAATTTTGGATCAAGCGAGTTTACGGATTATTGGTCGGTCGCTAAGGCCCAACGAACGACAAGCCTTTCAAGCATTCTTAGGCAAAGATACGAACGTTCTGGGTACGGACACGCTTTCGATGGTTGTGCAAACGCTTTTTCAGTCCATTGATTTTCGCTTTCCGGAGTAACCGTCACTATGCATCCTTATGATCACGGGCATAGCCGACGAAGTTGGCTACGAAACACGGCTTGCGGATTCGGCGGTTTAGCCGCAGCGGGCCTAGCAACTTCCCTGTCGACAGATTCGTTCGGGGCGATAACAAGCCATCCTCAGCCACATTTCGTACCGCGTGCAAAACGTATCATTTTTCTTTTCATGCAAGGCGGAGTTAGCCATGTCGATTCCTTTGACTACAAGGAATCGCTGTTCAAGCATGACGGTGAGATGCACACCTTTGCCGATTCTCGAATCATCGCGAACACCGGCAAGCGTGACTCATCTCACCGAATTATGAAACCCCTTTGGGATTTCAAACAGTATGGTGAATCTGGCCGTTGGTGTTCGGATCTCTTTCCAGAAACAAATCGGCATGCCGACGATTTGTGTTTCATCCATTCGATGCATACCGAAGGGGTCGCTCATGGACCGTCGACGTTGTTCCTTCATTGTGGTTCCACTAATTTCGTTCGACCATCGATGGGAGCTTGGTTGCACTATGGACTTGGAAGTATCAACGACAACCTTCCAGGATTCATTTCGATTTCTCCCTCGATCGGCAATGGTGGACCTCGCAATTACGGGTCTGCTTTCTTGCCGGCGATTCACCAGGGAACATCGCTAGGCTCCGCCGGCGGCGCTAGCGAACTGACGATTCGAAATCTGCAACCCATGAGTGATAGTCGGGAGGCTCAACGCAGACAGCTTGACTTACTTCAATCGATTAATCGCTCGCAAGTCGATACACGAAGCCGTGATTCCGAATGGGATGCTGTTCTTGAGTCTTATGAGATGGCTTGGCGAATGCAGTCCGTTGCCCCCGAGCTGCTGGATTTGTCGACCGAATCGGCCGAGACACTTGATCAGTACGGAATTGGAACCAAAGAAACAGACGGTTACGGACGCAAGTGTTTGCTTGCCCGTCGTTTGTGTGAAGCTGGCGTTCGCTTCATTCAAGTCAATTATGGCGACAACTCGGCCAATCCAGCGTGGGATCAGCATTCGAACCTTCCCAAACATGGCGAACATGCTAAGGCGGTCGATCGCCCGATATCGGGGTTACTCACCGATTTAAAACAACGCGGAATGCTTGAAGATACGATCGTATGGTGGGGTGGCGAATTTGGGAGGACACCGTACGCCCAAGCTAACGGCACGGGTCGCGATCACAATCCAAAGGGGTTTACGGTTTGGCTAGCAGGTGGTGGTATTCGCCCGGGCATTTCCTACGGAGAGACCGACGAATTCGGTCATGACGCGGTCGTGAACAAGGTCCACATGCACGATCTGCATGCGACGTTGCTCCACCAAATGGGGCTTGATCATGAACGACTCACATACCGCTATGCAGGAAGAAACTTCCGCTTAACGGATGTCCACGGACGTGTCGTGAAAGACATTCTTTCCTAGCATTCCATTCGCTTGATTGAGTACGGTGATTGGCATCAGTTGATCGAAGCCCTCGTCGAGATTCGGGGACTCCGTGGATTCGCCGTTTTCTCGAATAACGAAGCGGGCACAGGGAACGATCATGAGCAATATTCAACGACGTTAAGATCGCAATACGGAAAATGATCACAGTCCTGTTGGGATCGAGGAAACACGAAGGCTTGTGTACCGTGTGTCGCGATACAATTTCCCACGGCGACTATCCGTAACCGCGACACGGTCATAAGACTCGATCATGAATGGCACCAAGCGTTTCGCGTAAAGCGAAAAATGGTTGAGTAGGATCTTGCAGGCGTAACGAACGCTATTTCGAAAGCTTTCGTGTCTTCATCCGACTCTCGATCTTTGAAAAGCGTCGATGCGTTCTTTGCCGATTTTGATTTTCCGACGCTGCAAAGTGGAACGCGCACCGATCCTGCGTTACAATCCTCGTCTATGAACTCACCCGAAGCTAACATCCATAATACGCCCGGTGCATTGAAAGCCCTCCAAGATGACATTTACCGCGACAAAATCTTGCGGGCTAGGCAGATGACATCAGTCGAGCGTTTGGAGCAAGTTTTTTCACAATCGGCCATTCAATTTGGGATGATGTTAAGTGGTGCCATGTATCGGCTCAATACGACGGATAAGGCGGTAGGCTGGCAAGAAGTCGAGCGATGGATGATGCGACTGGATCGAGTTCGTGACCATGGAATTTACACGATCGAAAAGCTGCCAGAATTATGACCCTCGAAGAACTAGCCATCAAGGTCATCGAAGCGGCTGAGGCGGCTGAAGTGTCGTACATGACCGTTGGAGCCATTGCGGCTGGGACGCACGGCATTCCTCGATCGACAAGTGATGTTGATTTGCTCATTGATGTCAAGAGTGGACGTGGAATCAACGCAATTGTCCAGGCCCTCGAACCGTATGTGCGATTCAGTCCGCAAGTCGTTTTCGATACTTTTACTTGGGGTCGTCGCCATATCGGAAAGAGCAAATCTGAGCCTCCTTACGGCGTTGAATTGTTTGAAACGTTTGACGATCCATTTGTTCATTCCGAATTCAGCCGACGCTATCAAGTGTTTGTTCCATTGTTAGGTCGCAAGACTTGGCTTCCCACTGCTGAGGACGTAATTGTTCAGAAGCTCCGATGGGGACGGTCGAAAGATCTCGATGACGCGCGGGATGTCTTAGCTGTCCAAGGGCCAGAGACGCTCGATATGACTTACGTCAAGCACTGGTGTACCGAACACGGCACGCTCGATCGCTTGCAAGCCGCTCTCGATAGCATTCCACCGCTGTGATGCAATAGAGTCCTTGACTTGTAAGTTTACCGTGTCGCGATTTTCTGCCGGAACTGCGTCGGCAATCTTAATCGCAATCATTGCGTTCACATGCGACTTGTTCCAGCCTACCTACCAGCTTGCTTACCTGCATGCTTACCTGCATGCTTACCAGCTTACTTACCTGCCTACTTGGCCTTTTCGCTTTTCCGTTGGATTTATTCCAACGGGAAGAAAACTGGCCGGCTACAATATTTCACTCAAAAACTCCCTTCTCTCTCATTCCAGCTCTCCGTTGGACTTGTTCCAACGGGAGCACGATTCGAGGCCAACACGCTCGAACTTCATCCTATCTACACTGCTGAGAATTGCGAGAAAGCCTACCAACTCAACTGGTCCGTCTCGCTTTTCGGTCGCGATCAACTGGAAATTGCACCGAGCATCTTCGATCAACTGAAACCCGCCACCGAATCCGATGGCGTGCGCATCTTAGAGCATCGTCATCTCCATGCGGACACCGTTCAATTCTTCGTCAGTACTCGACCTGAGAGATCGCCTTCCGATATCATTCGATCTCTCAAGGCTCGATGGCAATATCTGATTCGAGATTCACAGCCAAAGGCCTTTCGGCGAAATTATTTCATTGCCAGCGTCGGCGAAGTCAACTCGCAAGTTCTCGATGCGTATATCGATCGGCAAACTGTCAAGCATCCGATGGCTGCCGAGCATATCCAAGAGCTTTTTGAACAGCTCCAATTTTATGATGCGCAAATCGATTTAGCGAAGGTGATAACTGGAAACTATGGTCAGTATATTTATGCTCTTCAAATCGTCATCGAGAACGACGGGGGCTGGCACGAGTCACGAATCGATATCTTACGAAAGCATCGCGAGATGATTATCCAAGTTGCTCGCAAGAAAGAATGGCGATTATCTCGGATCGGAATCTTGAGCAATCATACGCACATTCTGTTAGGGCCGAACATGACGGAATCGCCGGAGAGCGTTGCTCTTTCATTGATGAATAATCTAGCATTTGCTCAAGGGATGAAGCCGGTCTTTCGATTTAGTTGTTATGTCGGCGGCTTCGGCGTCTATGATCGCGGGGCGATTCGGAGGCAGCTCAATCAATCGTCGGCCCCGTCCGAATAAATCGGACGGAGGCGCAGAAAGCGAATGAGATGAATAGAATGATCGCGTGGTACGGTTTGTAGCTCACCCAGTTTTCGCCCCGTCCGAATAAATCGGACGGAAGCGGGGAGATCGATTCTTTGACGCTGCTATTTTCCTCTTTTTTTTCCGTTGGGTTCATCCCAACGGGAAGATAACTGGGTGAGCTACAAAGCGGCAATCGCAACTCCCCTCATCTCCTCCTGCTTCAGTCTTTCCTTTTCCGTTGGGTTCATCCCAACGGGAAGACAACTGAGCAAGCTACAAACCCAGCAAAGAACCCCAGCCCCGTTGATCCCCGCGCTGCTTTCAGCCCCAGTGCCGTGCTGCAGCGCTCCCTTGAATTTCTTTATATCTTCGACACTTCTCGCTGATCGCCGGCATCTGGTTCCCAGGCGAAACGCCCTGCGGTCCGAAAAAAATGCTCGGCCTTTCCGGACACCCGGTTGGGTTTTGACTACAAGCGATCCCCTGCGGACGGTCGAGTTTCGACGAAAGAGTTTTTATGGCGGAGATCACGATATGAGCAGCCGATTGCCCGAGTTTTTCAAGCTCTTCATCCCTCGACACTCCCAATCGAGCAAGCTTCGCAAACGCGATCGCTTTCGCAAGTATCTCTTCGAATCGCTCGAGCCTCGCAACCTCTTAGCCACCCTCACCGTCACGTCGCTCACCGACGTCGTCAACCCAGCCGACGATGCTACCGTCTTCACGTTGAGAGAAGCGATCGATGCCGCCAATGCTTCAGCCGGCGTCGATGACACGATTCAATTCGCTCCGGCACTCACGGTGAACGGTTCGGCGACGATCACCCTTTCTAATCTCGGACAACTTTCGATCGCGGCCGGTTCCGGCGTCACGACGATCATCGGGCCGGGCGCTAACCTCCTAATCATCAGTGGGAACTTGGCAGGTCGCATCCTGAGCGTCCCAGTAAACGCCTCAGCGGATGTTCGTGGGCTCACATTCAGAAACGGATCCGCTGGTCAAGGTGGCGCGATTCAGAATCTTGGCACACTGGCGATTTCAAACGCTTCGTTCGATTCGAATATTGCAACAGATGGCGGAGCGATCCACAACAGCGGCACGTTGACCGTCCATAGCTCGACCTTCTCCGCGAACTTTGCCAATTCGAGCGCCGGTGCCATCGGAGTCTACTCAGGTGGTACGGCGATGATTGTCAATTCGACCTTCTCCGGTAATTTCGCACAGTTATTCGGCGGTGCCATCGACGTCAATAATTCGACAGCCACGATCATCCATTCGACGATCGTTTCCAATCGAGCCCAATCGTCAAGTGGCGGAGTCGGCAATGGAGGTGGCATATCCAACTTCGGAACCGTAACCCTTCACAATACGATCGTGGCAGGCAACACGATGCTAACCACCAACGTCGCAAACGAACTAGCGAACTCTAGCGTTCAATCAACCAGTTCCAACAACATCATCGGCAACGCAGGTTCCAGTGGCGACTTAACGCACAACACGAACGGCAATATCGTAGGAAATGCCGAAAGCGGTACATTGCCGCCATCAAGCATCATCAACACGACACTGGCCAACAACGGCGGCTCGACGTTGACGCATTTGTTGGCAGGCGGCAGTCCGGCCATCGACGCCATCAGTCTCAACACCTACTCAGCCGAAGTTCTCGCCGATAGTCCGCTCGTCTAATACCCGCTGAACGAAACCAGCGGCACGAACATCGACAACGCAGCCTCGGCATCGCTGGATGCCACGTTGACCCCAGCCGGAATCCAGTTGGGCCGACCAAGCTTACCCGGCTTGGGAACGGCACCCTGATTTGTCAATGGAACTCCCGATTCCACCATCGCCGTCCCCAATCTCGGAACCCAATCGTCGATAACGATCGAAGCCTGGATTCATCCAACCAGTCGAGCCGCTCCTGGCGACTCCGATGTTATCTTTCATAGCCGCAATTTTGCAACCGGGGCCGTTCATTTGCAGTTGGTTGATACCGGTACGTTGGTATTCAGTATCTCCGGTCTTCCTGCAAGTTTGAATTTTGGTACCTCTTCCAACTTCCCGCTCAATACTTGGACCCACGTTGCGGTAACGTATAGCAACGCGTCCGATCAAGTCCAGGCTTTCGCCAATGGCGTTTCGCTCGGAACGCAATCGTACATTGCGAATCAAGACGTCGTCTTTGGACTTGCCGACATCGGCACTTGGAATGACAGCGAAAGTATCGTCCGGGAGTTCGACGGTTTCATCGACGAGGTTGCCGTCTACCCATCGGTTCTATCGCCAAGCCGCCTACAATCCCACTATCGCGTCGGCCTAACACCGGTCATCGACCAGCGCGGAGAAGCTCGACGGCGTGACGTTCCCAATATCAACGATCCAGGTGCCAAGTCCGACATTGGCGCCGTCGAAGCCGGACGATCGATCATCGATCATCGATCTATCCAATCTAGGCCCAGCCGGCACGACGATCTTCGGCGCGGAGGCGAATGATCAAAGCGGCTTTAGCGTGAGCAGCGCCGGGGACGTCAACGGCGACGGGTTCGACGATTTGATCATCGGAGCGAAATTTGCCGATGCGTCGGGGAATTTGAAGGGCAATGCCGGCGACAGCTACGTGATCTTCGGCAAGGCCGACTGGAGCATGACGCCGACGATCGATTTGAATACCTTGGGTTCGGCTGGGATCACCATCTTCGGCGCGAACGCGGGTGACTTTAGTGGCGGTTCGGTGAGCGGTGCCGGGGACGTCAACGGCGACGGATTCGACGATCTCATCGTCGGGGCGGAACGAGCCGATCCAGCCAACGCCGCAACAGGCGACAACCGCGCCGGCAAGAGCTACATCCTCTTCGGCGGCAACGGCTTTACCAATTCGATCGCACCGGGCCATCTCGGTGGAGCGGGCATCAATGTTTTGCAAGGAGATTCGTTAGCCAATCGGATCAATGGAGGCGGTAGCAATGATATCATCTCCGGCAATGGCGGTGCCGATATTCTCCTCGGCGGCCAGGGAAACGACTCCCTTGCCATCGACGACCCGAGCTTCCAGCGGTTAGTCGGAGGAACCGGCGTGGATACCATTGTTTTGCTCAACCCTACTTTCGTCGGCTTCACCCTCGACTTAACTACTCTCAGCGATAACCGTCTCATCGATATCGAAGAGATCGACATCACCGGCGACAACGCCGACAACACGCTGATTCTCAATCATCGCGAAGTCCTGAATCTATCCAGCTCTACCAACACCCTCATCGTCCGCCGCAACGCCGGCGACATCGTCAATATCGGCTCGGGCTGGACGCAGCTTGCCAATGAGAACATCAGCGGCACTCAGTTCCTAGTCTACGCTCAAGGCCAAGCCCGATTAAAAGTCCAAGCCGTTCCCCAAGCATCGATCGCCGGGCGTCAGATCTTTTATAACAATGCCTCGGGCTTTGGGACGAGTGGGGCTAACAACTCACCAGCCGTCAATCCGATCAATGCGATTGATGCAACCAAGCAAGCCTTATTGCCGAATCAGACGACGACCGCCGCCAACTATACGAACTACTCTCGCGGCTTGAATGGGATTGTGGTCGACCTGACCAATCCAGGAAATTTAAGTGGGATTGGTTCGAGCAGCTTCCAGTTTGCGATATGGAATAGCTTCCCCAATGGAACGCCGAATTTCGTGACGATCAATCCGACGGTTACCGTATCCGCTTTCCCGTCAGGCGGCACGGCAGTTTCTGATCGTGTGAAACTGGTCTTCGCAGATCGAGCGATCGAGAATGCTTGGTTGCGAATCACGGTTTTAGCCGATGCAAACACGGGTTTAGCATCGAACGATGTTTTCTATTTTGGAAACGCTCGTTTTGATGTGACACCAACCTCACCGTTTCCATCGCAGCAAATCGTCGTCAACATTTTCGATGTGAATGGCATACGTGCCAAACAGGGCCAGAACTCGGGGGTCGTCTCCAATGCATTCGACGTCGATCGGAGCGGAGTCGTCAACGTCTTCGACACCAACGCCGTCCGTGCCGGGCAAGGAGTAACAAGCCTTCGATCGTTCACGGCACCGTCGAGTTTGCAGGTGAGCTTTGCGCCGTCGAGTATCGATTCGCTCTTTGCCGATACGAGTTGGTTGGAAGCATTTCAATCAAGCGATAGCAAGAAGCGGCAAGCCAGACGCGGTTAACGGATCGTCTTCGATTCATTGAGGATCGGGATTGAGAGGGGCCTGCGCTGGCCTGATGAAAACGATGCGTGGCTATTGAAAGACTGCATACGAGAAACCGTTCTCCCCCTCGCCCCGTCTTCGGGGAGAGGGGGCGGGGGGTGAGGGGCCGAATTGCTTGGAAACTCTGCCCCCTCACCCCGGCCCTCTCCCCCGCAAAGCCGGGGGCGAGGGAGGAAACACTCGTCTAACTTTGCAAACCTTCGAAACCCTCATGTTGCCTAGTATTCAACATTTTCATCAGGCCAGGTCTGCGCACCATCTTCTTATAGCCCACAAGTCCATTCCTATCGCTCTCCTGCCAGTTTGCGAACTGTGGATTAAATGTGAATTCCGAAAATAGTGGCGTTTGAAATAACACGAAGCGCTAGCGAGTGGCAGAGTCTGACTGGCTTGATGAAAATGTCGGAACTTGGGAATGCGGGGCAATTTGAAGAGATACAAACTCACACGAATATCTTCTCCCTTCTCTCCGGTACTCCGGGGAGAAGAGGGAGAAGGGTCGGGGATGAGGGGGAGTCATTGGCGATTTACGATTGAGGATTGTCGATTCGTAAATCATCATTCAAAAATCTTCAATCGGAAATTCGAACCCTCACCCCCGTCCCCTCTCCCATAAGAATGGGCGAGGGGAGGAGATACTTTTGGATGACTTTGCGACTGATCAAATGGGATTTTCATCAGGCCAGAGTCTGACCGCTTGCTCGCGCTGCGCGTTATAAAAACAACAGCCAGTTTTTCTGGTAGGAAGCAAAGTTTGGCAACCAGATTTGGGGCCTACGTAAATGGATGGAGTAAGGTCCTTTTTTTTCTGGCGGCCAAACGTCTCAACCAAAAGGCAAGCTTGCGAGAGTCGGAAGAAAAAAATGTGGAGTAATAAAGGAATAAGACGTTCCGTCGATTACGCTGCGCTAACCGACGTCTATTGTCCGTAACAACATCGCGATAAAATACTTTAAGCGGCGACAGAGTATGACGATGACGCCAACAAGAAATTCGATTTTTCTCTCACTCCTTTTTCCCAGGACAGGTCCGGAACCAGTTGATTCAACTTTCACGAGGTGATCGGATTGCTTGGGGGGTGCTGGCGGCAGTGCTCGTTTCGCTTTTGGGGATTGCCGTTTTTCTGAAACCAAACCCTGACGGAATCGGGACCCATCAGCAACTTGGACTGCCACCTTGTACTTTTCAATACATACTGGGAATTCGCTGCCCGGCCTGCGGGATGACAACTTCCTGGTCTTATTTGATGAAGGGGATGATTCGCGATGCGTTTGAAACCAGTTCGAGTGGCACTCTCCTGGGAATGCTGGCTCTTTGGGTAGTGCCAGTCAGCGGCTGGAAATGCGTTTCGGGCAGGACTCAGAAAGATAGCCAATTCGGAAATTTCGCCATTTCGCTCTTTGTTGCCTGTCTCGGAGTCGCCTGCGTCGAATGGTTGATTCGAATCTTGACTTAGATTGCTGCTAAAACGTACTCTTTGACCTGAGACGAGACACGCAGGATGCGGGTTTACAATTCAATGCAAAAATTTACAGAGGTCCGGCCTGATCATGGATGATCGATCAACTCAAAATTATTCTCGCTGGATGCTTGGCGGATTTCTGTTGAGTTTCGCCTGCTTCACCGGTTGCGTGCAATTCGCCGCCAATCTTTTGAGTGTTGTTAATGGTCCGCAAGTACCAGCGGCCTTTAAAGGACTCGAGGGCAAACGCGTTGCCGTCATCTGTTCCAACGAATCGGGGATTTGTCGTGATGAGTCGACGATTCGCTTGGCGGGGAACATCAAAGGCATCCTGATATCGAAGCTTCCCAAATCAACCTTTATTAGCCAAGAAGAAGTTGACCAGTGGATTGAAGGGAGTTCGGCGGCCGATCAGGATTTGACTTCCATCGGCCAGGGAGTCAAAGCCGACTACGTGATTGCGGTCGATATGCTTAAGCTTCAACTCAAGGAAGGGCAGACCCTCTTTCGCGGTCGATCCGATCTGACATTGCGAGTTTGGGATGTGAAGACGTCCAAGCCAGTATTTCGAAAGGCTTTCCCGGAGCACGCGTTCCCTGTCATGGCTGGCCTGTCGACGACCGAAACGGATGAAACCAAATTTCGGCGAGTCTACTTAGTAAATGTCGCCGACATGCTTTCTCGGTTTTTCTACCCTCACGATTTTGGCGAAGATGTTGCCAGCGATGCTAATATCCTCAAGTATTGAGGTGTAGCATTTCTGTAGGCCAGCGGTTATCGTGATGTATTGGCCGGTTACGCGTTTCCGGTCCATCGTACTTACTCTCCACGAAACAAACTCGAGATGGCACTGCAATGGATACAGGGGCAAGTTTCCAAGAAACACATTTGGTCGGAAGGCCTATTCACTCTGTCGATAAAATGCCCAGGAGTCGCTGGGTTTGAACCGGGTCAATTTTTGCAGGTTGGCTTTGCGTTACCTGAAAAACATTTGCATCGTCCCTACTCCGTTGCTTCGCCGCATTCCGACGAACTTGAGTTCTTCATTGTGCGTGTTGACAACGGGGAACTGACGCCCCGATTATGGGATTGTAAGATCGGCGATGCGATCGACGTGAGCGCCAAGGCGACCGGAAGTTTTACACTTCCACATGTTCCGCAAGCTCGATGTCTCTGGTTGATTGGAACGGGTACAGGTTTGGCGCCGTACGTTGCAATGCTCCGAACAGAAAGTATTTGGTCGCGTTTTGAAAAGATCGTCTTAGTGCACGGTGTTCGGCATGCGTCGGATCTAGGTTACACCGAAGAATTCCAAAACATGCAAGCCGCGAAAGGATTAGCCTTCCGGTTTTTACAAGTCACATCGCGAGATGAACAACCGGGACACCTCCATGGCCGGACAACAACGCGATTGCTGGACGGCTCACTTGAGCATGCCGCTGATGAAAAGATATCGCCAGAAGATTCAGCGTTCATGCTATGCGGTAACCCAGACATGCTCAACGAGATGGAGAACCTACTTGCGGAACGCGGTCTGAAGCGTCAGAAACCAAAACAGCCAGGGCAGATTATCGTCGAACGTTATTGGTAGCCAATGTCCGAAACTGCGACTGCTATTGAAATGGACGCTCTCGAGTTCGACGTCTCGATGATGCGACGAGCAATCGAATTGGCCAAACAAGGACACGGCTACGTAGAGCCGAACCCCATGGTTGGTTGTGTCGTCGTTAAAAACCGATCCATTATCGGAGAAGGGTTTCATCAACGATTTGGCGAAGCGCACGCCGAAGTCAACGCATTGAGGGGACTAAGCTCGGAGCAGCGACAGGACGCGACAATCTACCTAACGCTTGAGCCGTGTACCCATCACGGAAAGACCCCGCCCTGTATTGACCTCGTGCTGGCATCGAAACCCAGCCGTGTTGTAATCGGCGCAAGCGATCCCTTTCCTCCGGTTGCTGGGAACGGAATTGCTCAATTGCGCGACGCGGGTATCCGCGTCGACGTTGGCGTCGAGTCGAAGGCTTGTCAGCGATTGATAGCCCCTTTTTCCAAACGCCAGAAAACGGGCCGTCCATGGGTCATCGCCAAATGGGCCATGACGCTTGATGGTCGGATGGCTACACATACCGGCGATTCGAAGTGGATCACGAATGAAACCGCGAGGCGTCATGCACACCAGATACGGGGTAATATGGATGCCATCATCGTTGGCATTGGGACTGCGATGAAGGATGATCCAATGCTCAATGCGCGTCCGGCTGGAGCGAGATTGGCTCGCCGTGTTGTGATGGACAGCTCGGCAAAACTATCGCCAAGTAGCCAGCTGGTTACTACCGCTAAAGAATACCCCACCCTGATTGCCAGCGGTCCAAACGCAGAACCGACAAGCATCGCGGCCTTGCGGTCTCATGGTTGCGATGTCTGGCAAAGCGACTCTGAATCTTGGAACGTTCGAGCTTCGGAATTTTTGCAATACTTGGGTAAACTTGGATGCACGAACATTTTGATCGATGGTGGACCAACGTTGCTCGGATCGCTATTCGATCAAAAACTCATCGACGAAGTCCACATCTACCTTGGAAGCCAGATCCTCGGCGGTCTTCCTAACTTGGTACCCAACATGGGCGCTGGAGCTTCATTGATGAATCAGGCTATCCGGCTGAATCATACAAGCGTTGAATCGCTCGCCGGCGACTTTTTTGTTTCCGGTGACTGTAATTACTAGGCGTTGTTTCCAAACTAACGCGACGCGCCAGCGAGCGGCCGGAGTTTGGGAGCAAACCCCATGTGCCGCTTGCTTGCGCTGCGCGTTAAAAACGAGTTGCCCAAGTTTAGAAACAAAGCCCAGTAAGCTAGCAGTTAAATATCGGTGCGAAAATCAACGCGATCATCGGTTACCTTCTTTAACGGATCTTCTGATCGGGCAGTTCTTGCTTGATCCCTTCGTCGACTGGCATCTTGTCATTCTGATTATCCAAACCAATGGACGACATGACAGCAACAAGTTCGGCCTGCATCGATTTGACGACTTCGGCATACTTCGGATTGGCAAATAAGTTGTGGCGTTCTTCTGGATCAAATTCGATATTGTAAAGTTCCGCCAAATGGCGATCGGCTTGTCCATCACCATGCGGAGAATGCGAATACTTCCACGTATTCGTTCGAACAGCCCTTACATTGGGCGTATAAGGAAACTGCTTTTCGTAGTTGTAGTAGTAGAGAAAGGATTTTCGCCACTGATCATCGCCGGTTTGAACCAGCTTTTTCCAAGACTTTCCATGCACACTCCCCAAGCTAGGAGCGTTGCAAAGTTCGAGCAAACTTGGTGCTATATCGACAGTCAAAACTTGTTCTTCGACAACTTTCGGACGGTCGACCGGAACCAAACCGGGGAAGCGGACGATCTGTACGATTCGAATGCTCGGTTCGTGCGCCGTGCGTTTATCGACCATTCCATGCTCGCCATTGAGGATGCCGTTGTCACTCATGAAGACAATGATCGTATTGTCGAGTTCGCCCCGTTTCTGAAGCAGTTCGTACAAACGTCCGACACTGTCATCAACCGATAAAATCGTTCCCAAATAGGCTTGGGTCATCGCTTCGAAGTCCTTTACGGCTTCGGGAGATTCATCCGGAAAGTTTTTTCGCCAGTCGAAAAGCGGACCATAGATTCCGTGCCAAGTACTCTGCCGAGCTTGAATCCATTTGGGTTTGTCGTCAAGCATAAACGCCGTATCGGGATATGGAACGCGAACGTGGCTAAAGCTCTTTTCGTACTTTGGCTCTGGGAAGTAGAAACTATGGGGAGCTTTATGACCGATCATGAGACACCATGGTTTTTCATCCCGTTCGCGATTCAGCCATTGTTCGGCCATATCGGTTACGACATGCGTATAGTAACCAGAAACCACTTCGCGTTTTTGGCCATTGATGTTGAATTCCGTGTCGAAGTATTTTCCTTGGCCCTTATGTGTCACGAACCAATTGAAGCCCGGGCGCGGTTCATCGTTCTCTTCTCCCATATGCCACTTGCCGATGTAGGCTGTGTCGTAGCCATGGGACTGGAGTATAATCGGGAAACTCTTGAAGCTGGATGGATACTCGGTGAAGTTATTGGTGACGCCATGAGCATGAGCGTAGAGTCCGCTCAATATGCTTGCTCGACTGGGCGAACACAACGAGGTCGTGCAAAATGCGTTCTTGAAATAGATGCCTTCCTTTCCGAGACGGTCAATGTTAGGCGTCTTGAGATGCTTGTGGCCAGCGAGACCTAATGCATCCCATCGTTGATCGTCCGTGAGCAAGAACAGAATGTTGGGCGACTTCGCTTCTAGAAGAGGCGAGGAAAACGATATAGCGCTAAGAAAAAAGCAGATTAGCATCGTCATGCGGTGACTTGTCTGCTGGTAGAAGATAAAACTATGAACCATTGGATTATTCCCAAGACTAAATCGAGCAACGTATCGACAATACTGACTTTGTGAAGTTAATCGTTGAAGCGGACCGCGTCAACGCTGCGTAAATGTGCACCAAAGTGTTCGATTGCTTGGTCGGCTCAGGTTGAACGGAATGTGCACCTTTTAGTCGTGATCTCGCCTTTCAAACTTCAATCTCACTGAATAACGTTCATGATCCGCCAAGCATTTTCTTTTGTAATTTCGGTGTTGCTGATGGCGAATGGGTTCGTCATTCAAGCGAACCATCTCATGTCGCAAACCAGTGTCATTTTGGTGTTGTGTGATGATTTGGGTTATGGAGATCTGGGATGTTATGGAGCGACCGACATTCGGACTCCGAATCTGGATCGAATGGCGGCGGAGGGAACTCGGTTCACCGATTTTTCAGTCGTAGCGTCTCTATGCACTCCGTCGCGCGCGGCCCTCATGACTGGCAAGTATCCCGGGCGGGTTGGACTCGCAACTGGTGTTCTCCGCCCGGATGCGATAAATGGTCTCGCACACGACGAAGTCACGCTGGCCGATATCGCGAAATCCAAGGGTTATCGAACCGGTTGCATTGGCAAGTGGCATTTAGGGTTTGTCGATGGCATGTTGCCGATGCAGCAAGGCTTCGACGAATACTTTGGCACGCCTCATAACCTCGACAAGCTAGAGACAATGCATTTCGAGAATGAGGGGGGCATGCCGATCTATCGAAACGAAAAAGTGATTGAACGGCCAGCGGATCCAGCCAAGATGACTGACCTCTACACTCAAGAAGCGTTGCGTTTCATTCAAGCAAATTATGAGCAACCTTTTTTTCTCTATCTTAGTCATGCGATGCCTCATTTGCCGCTCGGTGCGTCGCCTAGGTTCCTCGGGAAATCGAAACGGAACCTCTATGGTGATGTGATTGAAGAATTAGATGATTCGATGGGACAGTTGCTTGCAACGATTCGTAATCTAGGTATTGCCGATAGGACCTTAGTTTTATTTACGAGCGACAATGGTCCCGAGCGAAAAACGGATGGCTCGGCTGGAAAACTGCGAGGTACGAAGCACACCGTTTACGAAGGTGGCATACGAGTACCGTTCATCGCATGGTGGCCAACCGTTGTCCCCTCAGGACGCGAAAACCTTGATTTCATCTCGGGGTTGGATCTTCTACCGACCATGGCTGCGTTGATCGACGCAGAATTACCCGAGACGGAATTGGATGGCTTCAACATGCTCCCAGTTCTTTTGGGACAACCGGACGTTCGATCACCGCGGTCGAGCCTCTATGCAAAATATGGCTACCGAGACAAGCGGCTCGAGTCCATTCGGTTGGCGGAGTGGAAGCTTCATCTCAAAGAACCGATCGAACTGTATAACCTGGATGCAGATTTATCTGAAAGCCAAAATATTGCTGACGCATATCCAGGAAAAGTAGCTGAGCTAAGAAAGCTTGCCAAGTCGTTTGCGGACTTAGATCGCCAGGATACGCGATAAGCTTCAAATTCTCATTGTAGCCGCCGCGCTTATAGCCTAAAAAACTCGTTGTCCTGCAAATTCAGCTGATTGACATTCATACGTTCGACTGATACACTTCGCCGAGCTTTTGTGGTGGCGAAGCGAGAAGTAAATCTCCTTCGCGAACAGGGAACCACGGTGTAACTCCGTGACGGTCCAGCCGCTGTGAGCCATCGGTGATGGAAGCATCACCAGTTCGATTTCTTCTAAGGAAGTGCCATTGCTCGAAGTTTCGGGTGAGAAGGCTTTGAATCGATGCATGATGGCGAGTCAGAAGACCTACCACAAGCCATGACGGTACATGCCCTCTCGGATTGGGGTCGCTGTCGATTGTGTTTCGTTTTTTTGCCTAGCCACTTCCAGGCTCACCACTCGTGCGCTTTGAACGAGTAGCGTCCCAGTGGCCTAGGCTCGATTTTGGTCGGCTAAATCGATTGCTATGTTTAGAGAAAATCAAAAAGCACGGGCGGCGAGGCAAGCGTTTACGCTGGTTGAGCTTCTTGTCTCGGTTGCGATCATTGGAATTCTTTCTGGGCTTTTGCTACCAGCGATCCAGCAAGCGCGCGAAGCTGCTCGCAAAGCGACATGTCAAAGTCATTTTCGACAGCTTGGTCTTGCGATTCAAAACTATCACCAAGCGATCGGAAGCTTTCCTCCTGGATGTCTTGAATGGCGGCCGCCTGGAGCTTCTCCGAAGCTAAAGCACTATGCCTGGTCGGCCATGCTCCTTCCATACCTCGAACAAGCAAACCTGAGTCATAATATTGATTTCAATTTACCGTTTGATCATGCAGATAATCTTGCCATTTCGAAAACGGACTTAGCGGTATATCGATGCCCATCGTCTTCCTATCGAGAGCCAGGAAATTCGGGGCGAAGCGACTACGGTGGCATTTTTGGACAGCGTATTACAACGCGTAAGAATACCGATAACGGAGTATTCGTTTATGAACAACCGATTCGAATGATCGATATTCTCGATGGTCTCACCAACACCATCGCCGTAGGCGAAGACTCGCTCGGACCGGCTGCTCGATGGATCAATGGCGACAATGTCTTCGAGCAATCTGGCTCGGTGAACAATCGTAGCGCAGCCACAATCGACAACGAACTACGGAGCGATCACATCGATGGTGTGATGGTTGTTTTTACCTGTAGCCGCTATCAATTCCTTTCCAATTCGACTGATCAGCTTGTTTTAGCGAGCCTCATCACACGAGCTGGCGGTGAAGTGATTGAAGAAAGCGAATAGTTATTCACACGTTTTACCAGCATGAAAGAACGCATTAGCATGTCATTTGGCCGATCGATCACAGTTCTAGGATTCTTTGGTTTCCTGGTTTTTGCCTCTCGTCTCAAAGGCGACCTTCTTACGTTTGAAGAGTTTTACAATCCAGGTTCGCCGGATGCTTACACTTATGGGACAACTGCGGCTCAACCATTGAGCATGCCATTGTCGTTGACTCCTGGCCCGAACGCATACGCGAGCTCCGTATCCTACGCGATTTCATCGAAGAGTTCCTTTTCCTTCACTCCTCCAAATCCAGACGGCCCTAACGCGTACTTTCTTGTCGGCGACGATACGGTTAGCGCTACCGGTTTCGGAGCCGGTGGTTCCAATACTTGGCTGAGTGTTTTCAATGGCGGAGCTGGAGACACCATTCTATCGCTTCCTAACAATTATCGATTCAATAACCTAAGTATCAATCAATCAGCCCTCAATCTTTACACCTATCAGAATGGTCTTGGGGTATATACCAACCCGTTTGACCCGCAGGGTACAGACTATTTTCGCATTCGCTTCTTTGGAATCGATTCCATTACAAACCTGCCTGATCTCTCGAATGTAACGCCCTGGATCGACTTGGTGAATTATGGGCTCGCCAACAACACCGCTGATAATTTTTCGCTCAACGAATGGACACCGGTTAGTCTTTCAACGCTCAATACCAACAGAATTGGATTTGAATTTGATGGCTCGGATACGTCGATTATTGGGATGTTTACCTATTTGAATACGCCAACGTACATCGCTTTCGATAACTTTGATGTGAGTTCTGTCCCCGAGCCGAATAGCCTCGTTCTGCTAAGCATTACGGCATTGACGTTGATTCGTTGCCGACGACGCGGTTTACATGGAGCTTCGATGAATTCGTTGCCGCGATAAATGTATCCCGCGATGGCGTTTAAAATTCGGTCGCCATTGAGGGTTTGATATGAACAGGCTCTTCTTGCAAAGAAGTGTCAAGCATCCCCTATTATCGGATGGCTGGTAGCGGCTAAAATGAGGTTGAAGAGTAATTTCCATTACCGCTACCAGCAATTATGAATTTCAATCAGCCGTCGCATTCAAGTTCCATGCCATCCGACCAATCATCCATGGCTGAGAGGGTGGTCTTTAACGACAGGCTTGTTCGATGGTTTATAACCGCCACGTTGGTTTGGGGCATGATCGGCTTGGGGCTCGGGGTGTTAGTGGCCTTTCAACTGGTTATTCCAGGATTAGATCATGGGCGTGAGACCTACTCGATCGGTCGAATGAAACCGCTTCATTCGAACGTCGCGTTGTGGGCGTTCCTCGGCAATGCGTTTTTTGCGGCCGTCTATTATTCGACGCAACGACTGTGCAAGGCCCGGATGTGGAGTGGGATACTTGGATTTCTCCATTTCGTAGGTTGGCAAGGACTCATCGTCGCAGCCTTACTTACGCTTCCCATGGGGATAACTCAAGCTCGCCCGTTTGCTGAAATGGAATGGGGCCTCGACGTCTGGTTGCTTGTCGTGTGGGTTCTCTTCTTTGCAACAAACTTTTTCGGAACCCTTTGGAGTCGTCGGGATCGCTATCTTTACATCAGTTTGTGGTTCTACATTGCAACGGTCGTGGTCGTTCCATTTATTTATGCCATCAACAATTTAAGCTGGCCTGTCGACGGTAACTGGAAAAGCCTTCACAGCTTCCCGTTGTTGACGGGGACGCGAGATGCATTTGTGGCGGCATGGGCTGGCCGGAATGGAATTGAGTTCTTTCTCACCATTCCGTTTTTAGGCATGATGTATTACTTTCTGCCCAAGGTGACCGATCGCCCGATCTATTCCTACAAGCTGAGCATCGTTCACTTCTGGTCATTGATACTCTTGTTCTTTTTCGCTGGTCCTAAGTACCTCCACTATCTACCCATACCCGAGTGGCTCTCTTCGATTGGAATGGCGGCTGCTTTAATTCTTTGGATGCCAACCTGGGGTGGATTCATCAATGGATGGATGACGATCAAGAGCGCAAACAAGCAATTGGCATGTGACCCTGTGCTGAAGTTTTTTGTTGCGGCTCTCGTTTTCTACTTTTTATTTGCTTTGGATGGGATGCTGCTCGGCATTAAATCCATGAGCGCTTTCGTGAAATTCTCTGACTGGGAAGTTGCACATTTACATGTTGGTGCTATGGGATGGTGCAGCTTCATGACGATGGGCATGCTCTACTGGCTTGGGCCAAAGGTGTATCAAAAGCGTCTTGCCAGCCCTGGCCTAGCCAACCTCAGCTTCTGGCTCGCTATCATGGCGATCGTTTTTAGCATTGTTCCGCTTTACGTGGCTGGTGCTCAACAAAGCTACCAATGGCAAGCGCTCGACGAGAACGGACAGCTCCAATATCCAAGCTTTCTGGATACGCTGCGGAACGTCCTGCCCATGTACTGGGGGCGGGCGATCGGTGGAGGTTTATTCGTTTTAAGTTTGGTTCTTTGTCTCCTAAATCTACTTGCGACAAGAGTCTTGCGATCTAGCGAACTGAAACCGGAGTACGTGACGTCGTCGAAAATCGTCGGTGAATGTGTTGATCCACTTCCAACGCCCAGTCAACTCTCGGCAATTTTGGAGTTTGGAAAGCAACTCGATGAATGGTCGCAACTCGTCTGGCACCGCCGATGGGAAAGATTGCCTTCCCGATTTCTGTTTGGATCGTTGGTTTCCGTGTTCCTGGTGGCGGCTATTCAGTTAGTTCCGATGTTTTTTCTACGTTCGAGTGTTCCAACGATTGCCAAAATACAACCTTTTACACCACTCGAGCTCGTTGGTAGATCTATCTACCTCAAAGAAGGATGCCAAGCCTGCCACAGCCAAACGGTCCGACCGCTATTAGCCGATACGAAGCGGTATGGTAACTATTCTCAAGCGGGTGAATTCGTGTACGACCAACCGTCGCAATGGGGGGCTCGTCGTGTTGGTCCTGATTTGGCGAGAGAAGGCGGAAAACAATCGAACTACTGGCACTATCAACATTTACTTGATCCTCAAACGACGAGTTCAGGATCAAATATGCCAAGCTACAGACATCTCGTTTCCGAGACGATTGAGGACAGTCTCGATGCGGGTAAGCTTGGTGGAGTCTTCGGTTCAGTCATTCAAAGCGAGTCGAATCCGAAGAAGATTGCAGACCAAGTCGAACAACAATCACAGTTGGTAGCAAGCGTTTTGGTTCAGCAAGGCGGTCCGGTTAGCCTCAACGGCGGACGTCGCTTGGTTCAAGACACGAAGATTGTCGCATTGATTGCCTACCTCCAGCGTCTTGGAACCGATATTTCAAAACCAGACCCCGTCATAAATAAGAATTAGAACTTTAAAGATCTGAGTTAATGAAAATGATCTCCGAATCATCGTTTCAAACGACAGCAGGCGATGCCTTGTACGACGGCATCGCCGTTCGCGATCAAGCATTGCCTCGCTGGTGGAAGCGTATATTCATCGCAATGGGAATGTTTGGTGTTGGCTACCTCATGTTTTTTGAAACAGGTGCTCCTGAGCGGTCGATGATTGACCAGTTTAAGGCAGCCGAGGTTCGTCTTATTAAGAAGCAATTTGGAACTCTCGGTGATCTCCCGCAAGACCGAAAAACGATGGTCAAATTCATGAATAGCGAAAGCTGGATCAAGTTTGGCGAGTCGACATTTAAAACGCATTGCCAATCATGCCATGGCCCGGACGGCGGCGGACTAATCGGCCCAAACCTCGCAGACTACCAATGGAAGAACGTTCAGCATCTGGAGGACATCATCAAAGTTATCAACGTAGGGGCAGGTAATAATGCCATGCCAGCTTGGCAACAAAAGCTTGATCCACGTGAGATAACGATCGTTTCGGCCTATGTTGCCTCTCGGCTCGGTCAACCTGCAGCGAACCCCAAGAGCCCCGACGGGGCAACGACCATCAAAGACTGGGAATTCGACCTCAAAGATATCCCAGAATCCGAACGAAAATTTCAGTTGCAAGGCAAATGACTGTTAATACGGGGCTTTCCAAGTAGACTATTGCCAAACGTATTTTGTCTACCTTGAATTGCACGATATGCTCACCACCAAAAAAATTATTGCGATTGTCGTCATGGCCGTTCTGGGGCTCGGTTTAGTCGTAGGTCTACCCATTTTGCGAGAAAAGTTTCTGGGTACGGAATCGCAAACGTTGCGCAGCAGCTTGCCTTTTGATCCAGTTATCAGAGCTGAGCAAGAAGTTGCCATCACTGAAGCAATGAAGGTCGACACTAGTAAATACGAGCGAGCAACGGACACTCGTTACATCGAAAGTCTACCTGTTTCAAGCATTGAACTCGAAGCCGTCTTTCGAAATCGAAAGGCGGATCGTTGCGAAAAAGTTTTGCCTGGTGACTTGCTATTGAATCTTGAGAATAAACCTGCCAAACAAGAACTCAAACGTCCACAAAGCTTGCAGAGTCTAACCACGCGACGCCAGGTAATGTCGCTTAGCTTATCCGTTGGGCAAGACGACCAAAAATTTCTTCCCAAGCTCTCCAAAAGTCAAATACTTCGATTCCTGGACACAAATTGGCTGAGCCTGCAAGCAAGGTTCTTCCTGAATCCGGAAACGAACCATTGGCATCTCCACTATCGTCCGGTTGCAGCCCAAGGTAATTTCGCTGACAGTCATCGCGCACAGAATTACGAACCTAGCATCGAACGGACAATTGAAGACATACGAGGCTTGGGCGTTTATACGCGAGCCAGCAGTAAAACAGAAGAAGCAATTGCGGACAAATCTGTTTCTGTGAATCAAGTCCCAAATTCTAAATCTGCCTTGGATGCTACGACGCTCCAGGGTGTCGTCAAAAAACCGATGGTCGAGAAGCAAACAGCGGCTTGGCTATTTAGGTTCGATCAGCAGCAAGCCGGTGATTCGATTCCAACGAAAGAGTACGAGTTTATTTTCGTGCATATCGTCCCGAATAAGAACAGCCAACCTAACGCCGATCCATGGCAAACGCACTTATTCTGCACAACCAACCAAAGACAAACACTTCACTATTTCCCGCCAGAGTTGATCGAGAAAGCTCCCCGAGAGGGAGAAGAATCGAACCTTCAAGCCGGCGTGCATTTCACTCGGTATGGATCCGCCGGGCTCGCCCCAAGCCATTCGGTAACACGAAGTATCGCTATCAATTCTTTGAAGAAGTATTCAATCGTTGAGCTCGTGAAATCTCTGGAAGATCAGAATTTCCGAGGCGATTGGCAAAGCAAAGTTCCAGAGCTTCTCGACATTATCATTGAGGGACTTTGACGATTATCCCGATTTTCTGCCAGTCGATCTGACAAATAGCCTCGCGTGGCCAACATCCTACAACGTTGACGAGTCTGTCGCCCCGATACATCAAGTGAACGCCAAGCTGGGAAGATCCTAGTCTCGCGATTCTACGAGCAGCTAGGATGGCTGCAGTAATGTGGTTTTTGAAGCAGGGATGTTACTGCAATGAAACGTTTTTGGTTTCTTTCAATTTCGGCCGTCTTTTTGACGTCCGGCTGCGCGACAATTGAAGACTTCAATTATCGCAGCGTCAACCGCGCTCGCGCTGCCTGTGCGTGGAAGAGTGCTCGTGCATGCCTTCCCAAGCAGTGTGTTAATTGCGATTACGAAGATGGATTCAAGGAAGGCTACTTTGCAGTAGCCACCGGCTCTGGATGTTGTCCGCCGATTGTTCCGCCTCCACGTTATTTCCAGGCAAAATATCAGTCGTGTGAGGGGCAAACGCATGTTAGCAAGTGGTACCAGGGCTATCAAAGTGGAACCATTGCCGCTGATCGTCACGGTCGCAGCGTATGGGCTGACGTTCCGACACAAGATGGACCGGGTTGTTCATGCGCCCAAACCGTCATGTCAACAGACTCTTATCACACGGATGTGATTGAAGTCCCGTCTGAAAATGCACACGTTCAACCTTAATCATATTTGTTAGTAGTATTTGTCGTCAGATCGATCTGCTTGCACTCAGGGA
>JANOAI010000094.1:0-14075 GCA_031411055.1 Pirellulaceae bacterium | reverse complement strand
CATCAATTGTTCCCCCTCATCCCCGACCCTTCTCCCCCGAAGACGGGGGCGAAGGGAGTGAGATTAAGTTGATGATGGGGCCTTGCAAACATTCATAATTCGCCGTGAACGAAGAATCCTTGGACGAAAAACTCAAACTGTCTGAATTTTTTCTCGAATCATTCGATTCAGGAACGGTGCCAGGACGAGTAGCACAATCGCGAACAAGATTCCTGCATAGCCGATCATTTTGAACACGCCGATGTAGGTGTTGAGCGATGATTCTAAATTCGTGACTTCGCCACCGACCGTATCGACCGCAGCAAACTGGGCAACAATCCCGCCTACATACTGTGCGACGGCCGACGAGACAAACCAAACTCCCATCATCAATCCAACAATTGCCGGCATTGAAAGCTTTGTGATCATCGACAAACCAACCGGCGAAATGCAAAGCTCGCCAATGGAATGGATGAGGTAGGCCAAAATCAACCAACTCAGCCCGACTTTAAACTCGTTGGAAGCGAAGTTCGCGCCGAAGACAAGTGCCAAAAACCCAATTCCAACGCAAGCCAGCGCGAACGCAAACTTAATTGGAATAGAAGGTTCAAGCCCACGTTTACCAAGCCACATCCAAATCCAGGAAAAGACTGGCGCTAACGCGACAATAAAAATTGCGTTGAAGACTTGAACTTGGCCAGCCGGCATCTCCCATCCAAAAATGCTTCGATCGGTATTGCGATCTGCAAAGAGCGTGAGCGACGAACCGGCTTGCTCAAACAATGTCCAAAACACGACCGAGAATACGATGAGGACGATAGCAACCAACATTCGCAATGCTTCAATGCGTGTCCCTACAGCAAACGACCAACTTGGAATTCCGAAAGCCGAAAGTAAGAAAACGGCGAAAAGAATCTTCCCTAGAATCGGCAGACTCTGGATGTATCCAATGACACCTTGACCTTCCGTATTGACGCCTTGTGAAGACTCGATGCTTTGGAGGGTGTTTTGCAACAAGAACCACACGACCGGTACTGCCAGAACGGCCCCGATCATGATGATCGGCTGGATGCTTCGATACTTCACCGGTGATTCGCCATAACCGTTTAATCGGCCACCATCAAATTGAATGAGTAAAAAGGAAGCGAACATCCCGATTGCGGCCAGACCAAAACCAGCCCAGGCACCAACCGTTTCGGCCAACAACGGACACAGCAATTGAGAAAGCATTGCTCCGATGTTGATCCCCATATAGAAAATGGTGAAACCCGAATCGCGACGAGCATCGCCTACGGGATAGAGCGAACCGACCATGGTCGAAATATTCGGCTTGAAAAAACCATTGCCGATGATGATGCTCGATAGCGATAAGAACATTAGCGAAACAAACCACGGATCGCGTTTGCCTCCAAACTCAAATTTTCCCTTTTCAAATTGAAGTTTTTCGCCAACCGTTGGAGCTTCGGGCAGCAACTGAACGCTACCGTCCTTCTGTCCGTCGATGCGATACTTGCCAGCATCGAGCTCGACCACCTGTTTTTCAATTGGTTTCTTATTTTCATCCGTCGTCTTCTCGACGACAATCGAATACGTTTTCTCGTTGACGGTTAGCGTTGATTGCCCCGGTTTACCACCAAAGCAAAGAACAAAGTAACCAATCGACATCAGTACGGCACCCAACTTGACACTCTGCTTGTACCCCAAATATCGGTCGGCGATGATCCCGCCGAACAACGGGGTTAAATAGACGAGCGATGTGAACGCGCCATACAATCCGCCTGCAACGTGATCGTCGAAAACGAAATGCTTCGTCAAATAGAGTACCAGGACCGCTCGCATCCCGTAGTAGCCGAATCGTTCCCACATTTCCGTGGTGAACAAGCGAGCCAACTGGGGTGGGTGTCCAAACCATTCTTCGTTCGAACCAGCCTTGGTAACACTCGCCGACATTTAAGGAATCCTCTCCAAAGGTACAACCAACTCAGTGCGAAACCGTATGCCACGGTAGACTATCGATTCACGAAGGCAATTGGAAGATGAGGAACATCCATGACCAAGCCACTACCGGCCAAAAACTCCCCTTTTTATTCCGAAGTACGCGAATCGTGACTCCCGAGCGGATATTCCACGGTGCTGTCTGCGTTGCAGATGGAAAGATAGAGGCTGTCCTTTCCGAAAAAGAAATTGCCTCCGACACTGATAAGAAGGCGGATTTTATCGACTGCGGCGATCACTTTATTCTTCCGGGTTTTATTGACGGGCATGTGCATGTCAACCAGCCGGGGCGGACTAACTGGGAAGGGATGGAAACGGCTTCGCGAGCCGCCGCGGCCAGTGGTATCACTATGCTGTCGATATGCCGCTCAACAGTTCGCCAGTCACGATTTCCAAAGAATCGCTCGATAAGAAAATCGATTCAGTCTCCGGTCAATGTTGGGGCGACGTCGGCTTTCATGGCGGCGTAGTCGAGCACACGATCAAAGAGGACAACATTTTATTTTGGGCAGTCAATTGATCGCAGAGCAAAAAGCCGGTACCCAGGGTCAAAAAGCTCGTCCTAAGGGCCAAGTAGCGTGGTAAACGGGAAAGTTTCGTGAAGAACATGTTTCGATTCCGTTGGAGATTTTTAAGAACAAATTCCTCGGCCCGGCCAGTGTGGTCGCGATTCGGTTGCTTAGCTAAGCGTCAGGAAATGGAATTTGTTACAGAACTTTTGGGGAGGGATTTGAAACGCTCCGTCGGTTCACGAAACTCGGTGGTTGGACACATTTGAAACATGCTCACAAACGCGAGACGCTCCCCGTCAAGCACTTTCAATTCAAGCCCATATTTTTGCTTGCTTTGAAACCCATTTGGCCCTCAAAGCAGAAATTCGATTATTCCCCTGTAACAAACGGGAAATGCGCTCGCTTGGATGGATAGAGGATCCGGTCGCGTGACAATTTGGACTCGTTGAGTCATCCACGCTCTGGTGACAAATACCATGTAGCTGTCGAGATATATGATGAAAACTTCGTTAGCCTTCTTTTTTGCATTCCTAACACTGACGAGCATCCCATACGGACAAGCTCAAGTGACGACTTCAACAACTCAACTCTCCGCTGCCCACACGCTGACTGGCTACGATCTTGACTACGACTTCGACGTCTATGCACGCAGTTTGGTTCCTACGACCAAATACTTCATCGTCTACACGCTTGAGGATGGCAGCACCCACGAGGAGGGACCGATCTCGACTTATGATATGGCGGCTCACGAGATCTTCTTTAATTTCGAGCACGGTCTTTCACCGGAAGGTACGGTCGCTGCCGACATCGAAGCAAGACAAGTTCTCGATGCTCTTACCAAATTTAATCGATATGGTATTTATCTCGAGGCGTTATCGATTGCTTGGCAGCTAGAGTCGTTGGGCTTGGAAACGGATATTCGGTGGGTGCGTAGCATTCAGCTTAAGACCAAAGTCTCGACGAGTCTTCGTTACTCGCGGTAACGGGCTCGTTCTGGAACTTCGCATTAGGCCAGATCGTCAAGCGTCGATTTTTCGCGGTGGCCTTGCTGGAAAGCGCCAGGTTGCGCTGGAGTCCAGGCTTTAGCCGCTTTTGACGCATCCAAAGTGCTCGGCGCCTAAAGGCTGTACTCCAGCGACGCTTTCAGCCTTTTTAGACTCCGCAAGGCAAGCGTGGGGGAGTCGTAGGGCAAGTCGGCGTCTCTCGCTAGACTCATTTTCTCGCGATGAGTTACTCACGGCCTACCCCCAGCAGCCATATCCAAGAACGGCACTTCTTGGAATCTCAACGATGTAACAAACGGTGAGCTTCTTCGCTTGGTTGTATAGAGGGCTCGAACGTCGAGCCCATAAACATCTCAATCAAGTTATTTGAGTCATAGTCATGTTGGCATTCATCATCATTGTCGCATTGATCGTACTGTACTTTATCGCTCAGGAAGCACTTCGAAACAGCGGATTGCTTTGTATGTTGACCTTGTTCGGTGTGGTACCATTCACGCTGACTGTCTTTTGGTTTCAATACGAAGATCTCGATCTGTTTCTGTGGATAAAGCTTTATACCATCCTTTTTTGCATTTGTTGGGGAAGTTGGCTCCGATTCACTTCGCACGGTACGAGTCGATGGTTTCTGACCACCATCTCATTGCTTTTGGCTGCCAATATCTTGGAGGCCATGTCGATGGATTTCTTGGGAAGTGGATTGGCCCATGGTTTAAACGTACTTTCAGGGTTGATGTTGCTTGTATCCTTACCCTATGGAGCAAGTTGTGTGCGGATCGATATTGTCAATAAACATCATGACTTACGCTTCGACAATTGCCTGACCTGGATTGTTGGGTACACCCTTTGGAATTGGTCCTTCACTTACCTCAACTACACTAGCCTGGTGGGGCATCATACTGCCATCCTGGCCGTTGCGTTGATTGTCGCCATAGTCGATCCACAACGATGGCTTCAAACCCGAGCCGCTACGTTGGGTGTGAGCCTAATCTTCACTGCAATTAGCTATTCCGGTATGCTCAGCGTGATTGATACCAACAATTGGTATGAAGAACATATCGCGATTCTGGTCGCCAGTTTTGCTTTGGGCTGGACGGCAGTTCATACAATTCAGTTCCGGGTTGCCAGCCTTAAGCAACACTTTGCGGGGCGACAATTAATATTCGTTCCTAGTCCCGCCGATGGACGAGTTGCATGTTAGTGTAGGGCCCGCTAGTCTGAGCCAAATGTGGTATCGCCTTTTCGACAAAACCGTATGCGGAGTTCGTGTCCCATGAAGAAAATGCTCCGCAGTTCACGCATTGTTACCCCGCAGGGAATATTTTCGGGCGGGATGATCGTGAGCCATGGAAAAATCGAATCGCTGATTGATGAGTTCGATGAGCAAGGCATGTCGAATTTCATCGGGGAGGCTGTCGATTTCGGTGATCACTTTGTTCTTCCAGGCGTGATCGACGGGCACGTGCATGTGAATCAACCGGGAAGGACCGATTGGGAAGGAATGGAGACCGCTTCGCGAGCAGCTGCGGCCAGTGGTATCACCATGCTGGTCGATATGCCGCTCAACAGTTCACCAGTCACGATTTCCAAAGAAACGCTCGATAAAAAAATCGATTCGGTCACTGGGCAGTGTTGGGTCGACGTTGGCTTTCATGGCGGCGTCGTCGGGCTGGAGAATGGAGCCGCGAATTCCAAGTCAACGCCCGAGGCTGTTCACGCTTTAATCGAAGCCGGTGTCCTTGGAATCAAAGTCTTCCAATGCGATTCAGGATTGGCTGAGTTTCCGGCTGTGACTCGCACCGAACTCGAATGGCTTATGCCGATCTTGGCTGAATACAAACTTCCATTGTGGTCGCATGCGGAACTCATTCCTGCAGATTGGAAATCACCGGACCGAATTGACGACTACTCGGAATGGCCCGAAGCTCGATCAAAAGACTTTGAACGTCGAGCCATCGATCAGTTAATTGAACTCTGTGATCGTTATCACTGTCCTGTTCACATAGTCCATCTCGCAAACGCGGAGGCATTGAATGCAATTCGGCGCGCGAAGCGACAAGGACTGCCACTGACGGTAGAGACCTGTCCGCATTATCTTTACTTTGCTGCCGAGAGCATACCGCCGCACGATCCACGTTTCAAATGTTGCCCACCGATTCGCGATCTCCAAAACCGACATCGATTGTGGGAAGCCTTGGAGATGCAGGAGATTGATACGATTGGATCAGATCATTCCCCCTGTCCACCAGCGATGAAATATCTCGACGAAGGTAATTTCTCAAAGGCCTGGGGTGGTATTGCTTCACTTCAATTGCTGCTACCAATCATGTGGGATACGGCTCAGCGTTATCAGCTACCGATCAGCCGACTGGTCGAGTGTATGTCGAGTAGCCCTGCGAAACTGCTTGGGGTTGATCATGAACGTGGAAGCATTACACCCGGAAAACGCGCTGACTTCGTTGTCTTCGATCCTGATGCAACTTGGACGGTGCGGGGCGAAGACTTGCAGCATCGTCACAAAGTCACGCCCTACGAAGGAATCGAAATTCAAGGCCAGGTGGTTCAAACCTATCTCCGAGGAGAAAAGATTTTTGATCGCGGGAGCTTCCTCGGTCGGCCCTCAGGCGCAATTATCAGACGGTCAATACGGTGAGTTGCCGATACAAACAGAAACGCTTAGCCTAAGCTTGAGGATGATTTACTTGTAGGGTGCGGTCGATAAGATCGGCTAGCGTCGCAGGCTCATGGGCTCCTTGATTGAAGTAAATTAGTCAGCGGCAACTTCACTGAGTTGTTTGGATACTTGGCCGTACATTTGAGCAAACTCGGTAGTCGATCGAAGGTCGCTGGTTCGTGGCGACGGCAATGGGTTTTCGATCCACACTGCGATTTTCCCTTGATGCATGATCGCGATGCGTCTACTCAGAAATACAGCTTCGGCAATGTTATGCGTTACGAAAATCATCGTCCGCTGTTCGCGTTTTGCTTCGCTCAGCAACAGTTCGTTCAAACGCCAACGCAGCATATCGTCGAGGGCCGCGAAGGGTTCGTCCAAGAGCAACAGTTGGGGTTGCGTCACAAGCGCACGAGCAAGAGAGACGCGCATCTTCATCCCGCCCGATAACTGTGGCGGAAACTTAGTTTCGTCTCCGATTAGAAATTCGACGGTCCGCAACAGCTTCATCGCTTGCTCACGACTAGATAGTCGCGTGATTGCAGGGTCGAGTTCAAGTGGCAAACAGACGTTTTCCAAGGCTGTTCGCCAAGGCAACAAAGCCGGTTCTTGAAAAACAAACGAGAGCGATGCACGAGCCTCTTCAATCGTCTTGCCACCGATTTTCACTTCGCCCGAATCAAGTTTTTGAAGACCCGCAATTGATCGAAGGAGCGTGCTTTTACCACACCCACTTTTGCCTAATAGAGCGACGATGTCGCCTCCATCGACGGATAATGTTAGATCGTCGATAACGGATCGTGTTGACTGACTGCGTCGATCCAAGAACTGCACGGTGAGGCCCCGGCATTCAACACCGGGTGGGCTAGGCTTCATGGACAGACCTTGTCGGGAGTTTGCACAGGAGCCAAACAAGCCCAACGACCAACAAGAGAGCGTTGACACTGCTCAGAATCTCTTTGAGCGTTGGAACACTTGGTAAGCGCAGAAGCAAAGATTCGGTGCTCGCGTAATTCCACCAGGGAGCGGTCACTAAAAGAACGAGAAGGCACTTTGTATAAAATCCTAACCGTTGAAAGCCATAATTATTTGCGAAGAGGAGACCGACAACGACTCCGCACGTTAACAATCCGTCGTAGGCATGATGATAGAGGGAAGTCAATAGCGCCAGAGCCGCGATCGCACCCGATGGCGTAGTCGCGCCATTGCGATCTCCGATGTTGGCTAGTTGGTGGAGCTTCCAGACTGGCCACGCGATAAGCAGAAGCATGGCACCAATCAAGACAATCTCGCCTGGGTTGGTGCCCATCCACTTACAAACGATAGCCGCGAAGTCGATACGCGTCCAAGTATTGATGGGGAACTCCGTTGGATCCGCTAAGTGATTTTCTTGCCCGACCCGAACGGCATCGATGATTGCCGTCCAACCATGATAATTCGCGAGATAAAGAAGTGGAAGCGCTGCGGCTACGAAGGAAAATGCGATCCCCATAAACAGAGCTCGATAGTTACGTCGTGCGAACATTACGATCGCCAGTGGAATCGCGTAAGTAGGCTTTCCAGAGGCAAACAAGATGCCCACGGCCGATAGCACGGGACGATCTTCCGCAAAGCGAAAAGCAACCAGAGTTCCAAGGACTAATTCCATCGTAAAGTAGCCGGTGACGAGTGTGCTGTGTCCTGAACGCGAAAGCACCATCGCTGCGAGCAGCGGGAGCAAGATAAACGGCGCTAGTTGTGGGTTGGCTTCTCTTGCTACGAGCCAAACACTAAGCGTCATCATGCAAAGAATTGCACCAAAGTAGACGATTTCTGCGGTCGGTAGATTTAAGTATGTCAACGGAATATGCGAAGCGATCACAAATGGCGAGAAAGCGGGTGTCGGACGCGTGACTTGGTATTCGTCGACCAACCGCTGGCTGTAGGGGATAACCCCGTTTCTTAAACCGAGTGCCGGCTGGTAAACGCCGTTGTGAAAATCGAACATACCGACCGTACGGTTGTCGAAGGGACCGCCAAGCAAATCGTGTTGCCGTTGGATACGAACAATGGAAGCTCCGACGCCCAATACGAGTGCTAAGGCACAAAATGCCTGAAACCACCAACGTTGGACGATCGATACAAACATTTGGGAGAGCGAAAACTTTCTATGGTTTCTTGGCTACAATAGCAGGCGATGTCGACGACGACTTGAGATCTCCCACCCAGTTTAGTTGATTTCAAAAGCTACGCGAGTGACGTGTCGTCTCATTCGCCCTACCACACACATCAGATTCGACTTTTTACTACATCCTGCCCCTATGAGTCCGTCAATGAAAACTCTTACCATCGCGATTCTGTCGCTCGGCGCATTGCTTCATCTATCGAGCGTTTTATCAGCCGCCGATTCGTCCATTCCGCCGAATATCTTGTTCTGCATAGCCGATGACGCGTCGGCCCACTTCGGTGCCTATGGTTGCCCTTGGGTCAAGACTCCGAACATTGATAGACTCGCAAAGAATGGATTGGTTTTTGAAAATGCCTATACGCCGACTGCCAAGTGTGCCCCTTCGCGCGCGGCCATTTTGACCGGACGCAATCCGTGGCAGTTGGAAGAAGCAGCCAATCATCAATCTCACTTTCCTGCAAAATACAAAGCCTTCACCGAAGCCATGGCCGATGCCGGTCTTTATGTCGGCGCTCAAGGTAAATTCTGGGGACCAGGATCAGCGACGGACCAAAATGGCAAGCAGCGCAGTTGGGGACTAACGACATCGGGTGGTGAGAGCCACAAAGATGACCACGGTGCCAAGTTCAAAAATTTTCTTGCTGATCGCCCGAAAGGGAAGCCATTCTTCTTTTGGTTTGGTAGTACCAACCCACATCGTGCTTATGAACTCGACTCTGGAGTGAAAGCCGGCAAAAAGACGACCGACATCGAGCAGGTTCCAAATTTTTGGCCCGACGTGGATACGGTCCGCCGTGATATGTTGGACTATGCGATCGAAGTTGAACTCTACGATTCGCAAGTCGGTTCACTGTTGAAGGTGCTTGAAGAAAGTGGTGAAGCGGATAACACGCTGATAGTCATCACCTCAGACCATGGAATGCCATTTCCTCGGGTGAAAGGCCACAACTACCACCTTTCGAATCGGGTTCCATTGGTGGCCCATTGGCCGCAAGGAATTCAGGCACCTGGACGTCGTGTCAACGATTTGGTGAGCCTGAATGCAATTGCACCGACCTTCCTTGAACTTACCGCGATCGACGCTTCCAAATCAGGGATGGCTGCGATTACTGGCCTGAGCTTGACTGACTTGTTTCGCAATCAACCCAAAAACAATCGTGATATTGTGATTCTTGGGCGCGAACGTAACGATGTCGTGGCGCGTCCAGGTTCAGAAGCGGGATTAGGGTATCCGGTGCGAGGGATTCGAAAGGGGACGATGTTGTATCTTCATAATTTTGCACCCGATCGTTGGCCATGTGGCGATATCGATTTAGGCCTCAAGGACACGGACGCCAGCCCTACCAAGGCATTGGTGGAAAAGCTTGGCGACAAAGATAAATTTTGGCAGTTCAGCTTTGGCAAACGGCCCCTCGAAGAGCTTTTTGATCTTTCAAGCGATCCGGATTGCACTCACAATCTAATCAATGATCCGAAATATCGAATCCAAGCCGACGCGTTGAAAGAACAGATGATTGCGGAACTGACCAAGCAGCAAGATCCACGTGTACTCGGCCAGGGTGATATTTTTGACAACTATCCAACTGCCAAGAAAGCATCGAAAGGGAAGTAAAATAAACCACCTTTCATCTGTACGTGAAGTCTGACATCCAGGAATTTTACCAAGCTCTCGAAGAAGCTTATCCGCCCGATCGGTTTCGCTTGAAGCGGGCATTGCAACGCATTGAACGCCTGCCGATGGATCATCCGCGGCGTCAGGTGGACCTGGACCGCTGGACGTCAACGCTTGTCCAATCGAAGGAGCGTCGCGGACTGCGCGAGTCTCTGCAATTGGCGTTCGACTACGACCCCGAGCTTCCGATCACGGCTCATCGAGAAGAGTTGCTCCGCTTGTTGGCTGATCGGCAAGCCTTGGTCGTTTGCGGTGAGACAGGTTCAGGCAAGAGTACTCAACTCCCCAAAATTTGTTTGGAAGCTGGCTTCGGGCGACGAGCCATGATTGGCCATACGCAGCCACGCCGGATTGCAGCCCGATCGATTGCAGCTCGGCTGAAAGAGGAACTCTCCGATTCGCCGACTCCGCTGCCGACGGTCGGTTTTAAGATTCGCTTCAATGATGGAACAGCCCCGACGACACTCGTCAAGCTGATGACCGATGGAGTGTTGTTGGCCGAGTTAGCACGCGATCACTACCTCGACACCTACGAAGTCATTATCATCGATGAAGCTCACGAGCGGTCGTTGAATATTGATTTGTTGATGGCTCATTTGCATTGGTTGTTGCCGAAGCGTCCCGAACTCAAGTTGATCATCACCAGCGCGACCATCGATGCCGAGCGATTTTCAAATCATTTCTGTGATGCCATTGGTCCGGCGCCCATCGTACAGGTTTCTGGTCGAACCTATCCCGTTGATATTCGCTACCTTGGTAATGAAACTATGCCGACAGGTATCGACGACCGATTACGCCTGGCCGTTGATGAACTACTGAATGAAATGCTAGGCGATATCCTTGCCTTCTTTCCGACCGAACGCGAAATTCGCTTGGCCCACAAGCTGCTTCAGGGACATTTGAATGGACGTGGTTTCGGAGACCGAGTCGAGATCTTGCCCCTCTACTCGAGATTGACCGAAGCCGAACAACAGAGAATCTTCCAGCCCCATAAAAAACGTCGCATTGTCTTAGCAACGAACGTAGCAGAATCGAGCTTGACGGTTCCCGGAATTTATTCGGTGATTGATACCGGCACGGCTCGTATCAGTCGCTATGCACCGCGAAGCAAAGTTCAACGTTTGCCAATCGAAGCCATCTCGCAAGCATCGGCTAATCAACGGGCTGGCCGTTGCGGACGTCTTGCGCCAGGCATTTGCATTCGCCTTTACGACGAGTCGGACTATTTAAGTCGATCGCCGTTTACAACCCCTGAAATTCGCCGAACGGATCTCGCGTCAGCCATTCTTCATGCGGAGCTGCTGAAGATCGGGAGTATCAGCGAGCTCGCTTTCCTCGATCCGCCGCGTCCTGAAATGATTCGGGATGGTATGGCAACGCTGCAAGAAATCGGCGCCATGGACGATTCGGGAGCGATTACTGGGTTAGGTCGACAGCTTGGACGATGGCCCGTCAGTCCGCGGGTCGGTCGAATGATTATCGAAGGTCATCGACAAGATTGCTTAGCGGATGTGCTCATTATCGCATCTGCGCTCGAAGCCCAAGATGTGCGCATGAGACCGATTGAGAAACAAGGTGAAGCCGACGCAGCTCACCAAAAGTTTACGGATTTGCGCAGCGATTTCGTGAGCCTACTGCGAGTTTGGGATTTCTATCATCGACTGAAAGAGGAGCTTGGACGCAGCCGATTGGAGAAAGCTTGTCGCGAAAATTATCTTTCTTTGCCGCGGTTGCATGAATGGATGGACTTGCATCGACAACTAAGAGAGTTGACAACCGAAGCGGGATTCAAGATAGGTCCACGTCGTTTAGCGTCGCAAGTCGACTCGCCTTCTCACGATGATCCATTGCCGAAAGGTTACGACGAAGTCCATCAGTGCTTATTGGTTGGACTCCTTTCTGGGATCGCCTATCTCGATGACGCAAAGAAATACAAAGGGGCGGGAAACATCGAGCTGCAACTTTGGCCCGGCTCTGGCTTGAAAGGACAAAAGCCAAAATGGATCGTGGCTTCGGAAGTAGTCGAGACACACATGCGGCTTGCGCGTACCGCGGCCGCGATTGAACCTGAATGGCTTGAGCGGATCGCTGGACATTTGCTTAAGCGACATCACGAGTCGCCCCATTTCAGCCGAAAGATGGGGGCCGCTATGATCTACGAACGAGCTACGCTTTTTGGCTTGCCCGTCATCGCGCGTCGACCGGTTCCACTCGCTTCGATCGATCCACCGCAAGCCAGACGTCTGTTGATTGATGAAGGACTCGTGGAAAAGCAACTCTCAACTCAAGCTCGCTTTTATCACCACAATCTGCAATTGCTCGATGAAGTCCAAGCGTGGGCCGCCAAAACGCGCCGACGTGAATTGGTGGTCGACCCCTATTTCTTGCAGCAGTTTTACGAGCAGAATTTGCCCGATGACGTGGTCAATCGTGTAACGCTTGAAAAGTTCGATCGAACCCTTCCCAGCGCCACCGAAAGCAAAGTTCATTTGACTTGGCAGCAATTGGTGGATTCGTTCGATCGCGAAAAGGCGGCCAATGAGTTTCCGTCACAGATTTCGATCGGCCCAACGCAACTTCCGGTTGAATACCGATTCGCACCGGGCGCTAATGATGATGGTATTACAGTGAGGGTGCCCGAACATGCGATCTCGCAGTTAACGGAAGAGAAACTCGGTTGGCTGGTGCCCGGTCTATTGGAAGAGAAGGTTGCTCAACTCATCAAAACCCTGCCCAAGCACTTACGACGCAATTTAGTACCGGCACCCGCCATGGCTTCGAAAGCCATGCCTGCCCTGATTGAACTTCGAAATCAACAGGCTCCCTTTTGGCCCTCGTTGTGCCAAGTACTCAGCCGACTTGGCGGTGAACCGGTGTCGTCGACTGATTTTGAGACCGACAAAGTCGATGCTCATCTTCGTATTCGGCTGGAAGTCGTCGATGAAAAAGGTGAAGTCAAACAAGCGTCGCGAGAAGTGCAAAGCCTTAAACCAATCGCTTCGAGCTCAACAACGGCCATTCAGGTCGCTTCCAACGATTTACCACTTTGGTTTCGTGAGAAGTGGAAAGATTTTATCATTGAAGTGTTGCCCAAGACGTTGGTGGTACAGCAACAAGGTATTCGGGTAGAACGCTATGTCGGGCTTCTCGATCAAGACGAAGCAGTAGCGCCCAGCTTGTTCGACTATCCGTTGCAAGCCGAAGCTGCATCGCATCTTGGATTGACTCGTCTTTTTGTCCTCAACGACAACCGAGAGCTTCGATCGCAATTGCAGCATTTGCCTGGCCTTGCTGACGCTCAATTAAAACTAAGTGATCGAATTAGCGCTTCCCTTTTGCGAGACGCAATACGAGATCTCATTGCCAGGGTCGCGTTTTTTGAAGGGAACCATTGCCACAGCCAAGCACCCATTCTTTGGACAAAATCAGACTATGAAGACCGACGGATAGATCGCACCAAGCGACTTTCATTGGCGGCCGCGGAAGTGGGAACTTGGCTTCCAAAACTAGCCAAATCGTATCAAGAATTGCGTTTGGTAATTCCTAAGAGTGCCAGTTCTTGGAAAGCAAATCTCGATGATGTCCATCGACAGCTTGCTTCGCTTTTTCAAGTCAACTTTCTTCAACACACGCCGTGGGAATGGCTTCGTGAATATCCACGCTATCTCGACGCTATCAAGCATCGAGTATCACGATGGAAGTCGGCTGGAGTTCAGCAAGATCTGACGCAACTGGCAGTCATTGGAAGATATCTCGCAGATCTCGAAAAGCTCTTGAAGTCGCAACCACATCATGTTTGGAATGCAAGCAAAACTCCCGATGCATCCAAGGCTTGGCCGCTTGGAAATTTAGCTCAGTTTCGATGGATGATTGAAGAGTTTCGCGTGTCCTGTTTTGCCCAACAACTCGGTACTCGAATCAGCATTTCCCCCAAGCGATTGGATAGACAGCGAGAATTATGCCAGTGAAAAGACATCGATTCTCGGGCATCGGTTTGCTATCCTATCCATTATCCGGACCCAGTCGAGAGAGAAGTCGTGATGATAAAGTTTTTGCTGGCAATTTTCGTTGGATG
>JANOAI010000093.1:0-4942 GCA_031411055.1 Pirellulaceae bacterium | reverse complement strand
AGTGTTACCGCCATTTCTTCGTTGTATCCTGTCTCTTCTAAGTTTCTGATTGCCTTGTCGACAAATTCAATTTTTACGCGCGTGCTGCCACCAAGTCCAACACCGGGAAGAACGCTAATCGTCGGAACAGCAACGGTTGCGACAAATCCGTCGACGCTACTTCCGTCCCAGGTAGCAAATTGAAAATCAGCAGCAGTGACTAAGCCGCCAACATTGTTTAGATCGACAATGATACCGTTCAAGCCGCGGCTATAGTTGGTGTAGTTGGCAATGACCGTTGTGTCGCCGGGTAGTAGGGCGACTTTGGTCGGATCGATTGCATTGACCGGATTGCCCGAGCCGTTGCCGAAGGTTGCGTTTGTTGAACGATTATAGAATATCTGTCGATTAGAAAGCGTTGCAGCGCCGGCTACTTGAATTTTCAGTCGAGCCTGTCCTTGCGCGTAAACCACAAAGGGAATTGTATTGATCGTTTCATTTGCAAGCTGAGTCCAGCCAATGCCAATGTTGACCGTGTCACCCGCATTGCGCAGCACGAGTAGCGTGTTTGATTCGTCAGATAGATTCAATACATCGCGATAGCTCAACGTAAGGGTGTTATTGCCGGTACCCGTCAGATCGATGGTTTCGATCCCCAGGATCCGATTGTCAGGCAGCGTTGTTAAATTCAAAGATAGGTTGGAATCATCCAAACGTAGGGTATCACTACCGTTACCGCCCACGATGCGTCGAAACGACAGATCTTTAATGGCGAGGATATCGTTTCCCTGACCACCCGTGAGAACATCTGCGCCACCATTGCCGAGCACCGTGTCGTTCCCGCGGCCGCCGTTCATAATGTTCGTGCTCGTATTGCCGTTAAGTGTATTGGCATTCCCGTCACCCAAGTGTGTGACAGAGGAGCTAAACGTATTGTTCCCTAGCACGACATAGCTTTCCCCTGCGTAAGCTTTCGTCGTAGAATTGATGCCAGCTTTAGGTGCGCCAATGATGACATCATCAAAGCCGTCTCCATTTACGTCGCCCGCGTTGCTAACCGATTCACCGCTGTAATCGCCGTTTCGGAATATATTATCGATGGTTGTCGTCTCGTGTGCGCCATAGATCGTGATTCCTCCAGTCGTTAGAACCGATAAATCAATGGTTGACGGAAGTGAAGCTGCACCAAAAACCACGTAGCTTTCTCCGGCGAGGGGTTTGCTGTGGCTAGCAGCGCCCGCATTTGTGGCGCCGATGATCAAATCGTCGAATCCATCTCCGTTGACATCGCCAGCTCCGCTGACGGAAGTCCCGCTGTAGTCGCCTGGATTGGCACCGTAAATAACCATTCCGGCCGAGCCAAGATTGGTTGCAAGGTCGATCGTTTGAGCAAGGGATGGGCCACCAAATAGGACGTAACTTTCACCTGCGAGTAGTTTCCCGTTAGCGGACGCATCGGCTTTATTAGCTCCTATGATCAGGTCGTCGAATCCGTCACCGTTCACATCGCCAGTGCCGCTCACGGAAACGCCAGCGTAGTCGAGCGCATCAGCGCCAAAAATCTTGATTCCGGCCGGCCCTAGGATCGCCAAGTCGATCGTAGTTGCCAGTGACGGACCGCCGAAGACGACGTAGCTCTCGCCAGCAAAGGCCTTTGTATTCGTCGCCGAATAGCCTTTGTAGGCCCCAATAATGACGTCGTCAAAACCATCGCCATTTACGTCGCCTGCGCTACTGACGGAAACGCCGCTGTAATCACCGGTCGTACCTATTCCAGATGTGCCATCGGCACCATAAATCGTGACGCCAGCTATGCTAAGCGTACCTAAGTCGACTGTTTGAGGTAGTGATGCGCTTCCAAATATCACATAGGTTTCACCAGCATTTGTTTTCGCGTTGGAGGCTCCGTCACCACGTGTTGCTCCGATGATCAAATCGTCGAAACCGTCGCCATTGACATCGCCAGCGCTGCTCACCGATGCACCACTATAGTCATCGTCGTTCGCTCCAGAAATTGTCATCCCAGCCACACCCAGCGTTGCGAGATCAACGGCCGTAGGCGTTGCCTTCCCAAAAATGACGTAGCTATCCCCGGCACCGGGCCTCAAATTGTTAGCTCCATTGGCATCGCGTGCCCCGACGATCAGGTCATCAAAACCGTCTCCATTTACATCGCCTGCAGCACTTACGGATCGACCGCTGTAATCCAAAACGTCCCCACCGAAGATCCGAATACCGCCAAACGGATTGGGGCCAGGTACAAGATCGATCGTTGCATTCATGTTCGCCCTGCCAAAAATTAAGTAACTTTGACCGGCATAACTTTTTCCGTTGGCTCTAGCTTGGAATGCACCCAAAATCAGATCGTCAAATCCATCTCCGTTTACATCACCAGCATTGCTTACCGATTTCCCGCTGTAGTCGCCGCGAGTGAGGCTCGCTCCCGTCCCACCATAGATAGTTGTTGCGCTGAGTGTTGCTAAATCAACCGTTGCCATGAGACGACGACATTCCAGCTGATCTAATATTAAAGCTCGCGTGCGCGAACGCTTTGTATTGCGCGTTGACGACGCAGAATTTGGATTTCGAAAAGCATAAGCGAATCGTCGAAAAAAATAGAGTTGTTTCATAGTCGCGTGCGTTGACAGGATTCAATAGTGTTTTCGAGAAATTTCGGAGTCAAGTATGAAAGGTTATGGCACAGCCAATCGACAACTAGAAATCGTTAATAACTTCGCCAGCTTTGGCGGTACCTAGTGCACCCCAAATACCGTAGGGACTCGGGTCATCCGGCGTTAGCGGTGGAGCTTGGCTCTGGTCACCCGAATCGATGTCATTGGTGATAAATCGAATTGAGGCATCACCCATCGCGACAAGTGCCCCACCCGTGTGACGACTTGACACCGTAGGAAAGACCCCACAAGAAGGACCATTCGGAGGAATAATCGTAAGAATCGTGTCGCCGGCAATATTGCTTCCTTGCGCCCAAAAACGACCATTCCCGAGAATACTTCCCAAACCATTGTAATCGGTCCCACCTACGTTCGCGATGCATTCTGCCGGCGTCGCAACGCTGAAGTCTTCCAAGAAAGTCCCCTTCAGATCGTTAATATTCAAAAACAAAGCTTGTTCGGCCATGATGATTGTGTTGCTCGCACCGTCCATGAGAGTTCGAATGTCGGTCGTTTCTCCAGTCACCGGGGAGAAAGCTCCACGTGCGGGCGGAGGCAAATACGGTGGAATAGAATAGGAGTTCAAGTTGGTATCGCCGAGGCTTAAATGATAACTTCGGCTCGGTCCGCCCCATTTTGAATTGAGCACGCCAGCCGATGGCGGTACCGGAGATGATGGGCAAAGCAGAACCGGAATGTTTCCTGGCGGGTGCGGAAAGGTGCTGCTTCCCGGTTCGCCACCTTGACCCGGAGCCGAATGAATGGTGTCCCACAAGGCCGCTTGTTCAAAATAGGGTAGTAACGGAACGATTCCACTGAGCGTCCCATTGTTCGTGTCAGGAATCGTACCGCTGGTACCACCTTCGTGCGGCGGAAATGCCTTAAAGGTGTTCTCGTAAGAGTGAAGGGCGACCGCAACTTGTCTTAGTTGGCTGGAACACTGCATTCGTCGGGCTGCTTCACGAGCCTGTTGAATGGCAGGCAGAAGCAATGATGCTAACAATCCGATGATCGTAATCACCACCAACAATTCGACGAGCGTAAAACCTTTTCGAGGAGATGCCTGCAACAACGACTCGGGCTGTGACTGTATACGCGCGTATTCTTCGTAGTTGGTTAAAATGATGCCGTTTTCGTCGATCGCCGCAGCCACCCGAGGATCGATAAGCGTCGCAACCTCGGCTTCGCGCTCAATCATGTAAACCGACTGAAAATCGGGGGACGCATAGCCTGCATGACACGAAATCTCGGTCCAACCCGGCTCGACTTCGTTGCGTAACATTTCTATGAAAAACTCCGGGCTCACTTTATCGAGTTCGGTTACCAGCCATTCCCATTGAGCATAGAATCCGCCGACAAACTTGACCTGCCCATTGTCACGCAGTGGAACACCAATCGGTGAAACCAGATCTTGGAACAAGGGCATCATTCCAGGTTGACGATGGGCATGGCGATGCGAGTCGACATGCGTTGGCAACCGACCCATCATCCGTTCGAAATCGTCCATCTGCCGTCGAAATTCATCGCGAACAGCTTGGGTGTCGCCTAAATCAAACTCCCGCTCGTCTTCACCCCAGACGTCGAAGTGCAGTCCAATCGATAGATTCGGATTTTCGCGAGCCAAGGCGACGGCTTCGTCAGTCGCTTTACCTGTCGTCATAAAACTGGTGCTTGTCAGAATGCCATGTTGATGAGCTTCGATAATTCCTCGGTTGATTCCCGTCGAGGCGCCAAAGTCATCCGAATTCACAATCAAGTATTTTTTCATTTTAGTTTCCTCTTTCATAATCCAGCTCGATCGCAAATGCTCTGCATGACTTTGTCGGCTGAGAAATACTCGCGAGCGATTTCTAACGCGGCAGCACGATTGCTTGCATAGTCGGTCTCGATCGCATCAACGGCGGCTAATACGTCATCTTCCGTTTTAAAGGAAAAAAGGCCCTTGCCAGTTGGAATCACGTTTCCAAAAGCTGTATCCTGTGTGATCACCGGCCTCCCAGCCGCAAGGAAGCAGCAGCTTCGATCGCTAAACCAACCGCTTCGAAGTCGTATGTTCTGATCTTTGGCAACGCTAAATTCAGCGCGGGATGAAGAGATATATTCGCAATAGAGATCGATGTCCTTCGATACGTCAACGGGATTGCGATGACGCCATCCGTGCTCCTCCATAAGCGTTGCATCTTCGGCTGCGATCCCCGACGCCAATTCAAAAGTCACGTCGCGTCGACGTGGCAGATCGATCACTTTCATGTACTCGGGGCGTTTGCTCCAGCAATACACTTCTCCATTCC
>JANOAI010000092.1:0-4811 GCA_031411055.1 Pirellulaceae bacterium | reverse complement strand
GATCGGTACTGGCAGTTTTCGGACGCCAGCCGAATTCTTTCGCGAGCCGAAAACGAAGCGGTACTCGGGGTTCTTCGCCAGCGTGCGTCAAACAACTATCCAGCCATGATCGTGCAATGCCTGCTGGAAGAACGGCTAGGCAATTTCGATGCCGCCCGCGATACGATCAACCTGGTCATCCAGGGAAAGACTCCGTTGCACAATATCGCCTTGATGGCGCGTTCCATCGTTTACACTGGACTCAACGAGCCCAAAAAGGCGAAAGCGGATTTCGCGGACGCTTTGCAGCTCGATCCTAAAGATCCCTACTTTCGTTGGATGCGAGCTTTAGTAAGTGCCCAAAGCAAAGACTGGACGCGAGCGGAATCGGAAGCCAAGTCCTTGGTCGTTTTGCCATCGCATGAAAAAGATGCTCGCCGTTTGCTCGCGCTGATCTATGCGTTACGCGCTCAGAAGACTCCGGGGCTGTCAACCAAAGCCATGGAGCAAGCCAAGCTTTTAAGCGCGTTAAGTGGCGGGAAGGATTGGTCGAGCCCCATGATCATGGCGATGGCCTACTATACGTCAGACGATCTAGACAAGTCCCGCGACATGATGAGTAAAGCGTCAGCAAATGCTACCGACGAAAACCGCGTGCTGTGCGATGACCTGGCTTTTTGCTTTGAATCGAAAGAAACCTTCTCATGGGACTTCTTTCGTCACTGATCAGTATTTTTAACTTGAAATATTTCTCAATCTATATCATCAACATCCGATTGATAGCTTGAAGGCAACCAAAGCTTGGCGTTGTCAAAAGGTGCTCTCCCGCTTGCGGGAGAAGGTCTTCTCCTGGGGCACGGAAAATGCGGCCCCTCTCCCGGGCCTGAAAGCCCAACCTCTCCCACGAAGACTTGGAAGAGGTAACACGCCAGCTGGAAGGTCTTAAAAGGCTGCACTCGAAGGAGGTTACGGGGCGATTCCCACTTCAAAGCGGCGTTGTCCAGCTAGTTTCATTGACGACGATAATGGTTTAGATTGATCCTCTTCCACCGCCTGCCTCCTCCCGCTGAGACCAATATGAAAATCCTACCGCACTTTGGTATGTTTGCGTTTCTTTACTCGTCCTTGCTCTCTGGTTATGCCGACGAGCCCAAGCCTCCGAAAGGATTTCGAACGCTTTTCAATGGCCAGGATCTTGCCGGTTGGTACGGATGGAACCCACATGCTTCTGCCAAACTGGAAGGTGAGAAGAAAGAGGCCAATTTAAAACAACAGCGCGAAGATTTTCCCAAATACTGGTCGGTTGAAAAGGGAGAGTTGGTAAACAATGGAACCGGACCCTACGCCACGACCGTAGAAGAGTTTGGCGATATCGAGTTGATGATCGAGTATAAGACAGTCCCGAAAGCCGACAGTGGAGTTTACCTACGCGGTACACCTCAGGTGCAAATATGGGATGTGAATCAGTCTTATGATCCTAAGAAGCCTGATCGACGACCGTATCAAGGTTCGGGTGGACTCTTCAACAATAATCCGACGACGCTTGGGCGCGACCCGATCCTTGTCGCCGATAAACCCTTTGGAGAGTGGAACAAACTTCTGATTCGCCAGATCGGTGCTCGCACTTGGGTTACGCTCAATACGAGACTCGTGGTGGAAGGAGCGGTGATGGAAAATTATTGGGACCGTACACAACCCCTTCCCGCCAAAGGTCCGATCATGTTGCAAACGCATGGCGGTGAAATTCGCTGGCGAAACCTTCATGTTCGCGAGATTGACGCCGATGAAGCGAAGCGATCTTTGGCAACGGACATGCTTCCCAATCCAACATACTTTGATGTGGCGTACGGTCCCCATCCGAAGCAAGTGATTCATTTTTGGAAAGCAGAATCCGATAAGCCGACGCCACTCCTTTTCTTCATTCATGGTGGTGGCTGGAAAGGTGGCGGGCGATTGAGTGGATTGTCAGCCATCTTGCCAACGATGCTTAAGGAAGGGATCTCGGTCGCGTCGGTTGAATATCGCTTTACGCCGGAGGCCATTGCCGACGGAGTAAGTCCACCGGTGAAAGGACCGCTGCACGATGCAGCGCGAGCCCTGCAATTCGTTCGCAGCAAAGCGGCGGAGTGGAATATCAACAAGCAACGAATTGGTGCCAGTGGCGGTTCGGCCGGAGCGTGCTCGTCGCTCTGGTTGGCGTTCCATCCTGACCTCGCCGATCCGAATAGTGCGGATCCGATTGCTCGGGAATCAACGCGGCTTTCCTTTGCAGCTGTGACGGGTGCTCAGACGACGCTCGATCCAAAGCAGATGAAAGAATGGACGCCGAACAGCAAATACGGCGGCCATGCATTCGGCTTTACCGGAGATACGGCAACGAAGATTTCTGAGTTTGATGAATTCCTCGCGAAACGCGATACGATCCTCCCATGGATTGCTGAATACTCACCCTATGCACTGGTGAGTTCCGATGATCCACCAATTTATCTTTTTTATTCAGCGCCGCCGGCGATGGGGCAGAATCAAAAGGATCCGACGCATACGGCAAACTTCGGCGTCAAACTTCAAGAACACTGCCAAGCCAGCGGCGTGCTGTGTGAGCTCTACTATCCCGATGCACCGAATACGCAACACGCAACTGTGCAAGCGTATCTGCTAGATGCCTTGAAGAATACTTCACCTTGAGAGTCTCGTTAAAATAATCTTTAGCGGGACAGCGCCATGTTGCGCTGGAGTTCAGGCTTTAGAGTCCGTCCAGCTTACGCGTTACCTCTCCCGCGTCTTCGTGGGAGAGGTCGGGCTCTCAGGCCCGGGAGAGGGCCGCATTTTCCGTGGCGCAGGAGAAGACCCTCTCCCGGCCGCCACCGCGTCCGACCTCTCCCGCAAGCGGGAGAGGTTACAAATGCCAAGCAAATTCATTGGTTCAAAGCCGGAAGGTCTCTTTAGCCGCACTTTCGTGTGCTGTGACCATCGTTTGGCTACCCACGAACGTAAGACGATCACAGTTGGGAAAATAACCATTCGCATTCAAAGCCGAGCGAAGGTTACGATTTCAGACCCGAGCAAAGTCATTTCAACATCCACGACTACGAAAGCGAAACAGAACTCCGCGCCCGCTAAACGACCGCGCGCACCGATTCGTTTAAAACCTCGGTTAATACGTCCGACCTGCATCCATCGCGGCGATGCCATTGGCAAGATCGATTATGGCTGCCGAGGCTTGAAGCCCGTTTACGAATGCAACATATGCGTTAGACCAAACACACTACCAACCGAACCAGCTTTCTGTACAGACTACAAGCTAATCAAGTATTTTGGCATTGTCCTCTGCGACGGAACCCAGCTTCAATTGACTGACATCCCGATGTCCGAAATCATCGTCTGTGATCAACAACACTGTGATTGGTACCGCCTTTCGGCCGAGCATCCATTGGCTTAGCAAGGACGCTCCGAGAAGACAGATACTTTTCGACGCCAACCTTCATCACAAATCGGCTCAGCACCTCGCATAAAACTGCGACGAGTCGGGGTGATTGCCAATTGTTATTGAGGAGTTTCGAGGCCCATATCTTCCAGACAGCTCAGGAAACCTATCCAAGCGCCACATAGTTGCTGTCCATATTGGACACGACTGAGAAATGTATAAGTCTCAATTTCTGCAACTCGATCAATGAACTTCTGCATACATATGTTTACTTTCGTGTCTCCGGGTGCGCCACTGGCGTTCACCTGAGCGAATCGGTGTCCGGATGGATCGGTTACGTACCAACTACTTACGAAACCGCTGCGACTGACGGTCGCCTGGAACTTGTAGCCAGACGAAGCACTAATGAGGTACACGCCTGACGATAGCCTGCTGCTATTCGTTTTAATGAGCAGAAAGGCCTCAATGTGCAGTTGGGAATATAGCAATTCCTCCTGCAGGCTGGCAAACTGCGTGGTCGGCACCGTCTCGCCGCAGCAGGGCTGATAACTATAGGTTGCCTTGGTTTGACCGAACGCAAAGACTGGGAAGAATCCGAAAATCGCTAAAGCCACCGTTGCAGAACGAGAAATCATAATGAGCTCCTTTGTTGGCCATCGGCCAGAATGTGAATACGACCCACACGCGTGGGCTACACCTTCTGAAGCGTGATTCGGCGGCAAATGTTACAAAAAGGAGTGGCAGCGGCTACTGGAAAGCTTAATCGGCCAGATAATTTGGAATTTACTTCGGCATTGACCTAAGTTGTCACCGGCTCCGCTGATACTGAATTTGTTGGGACGCGGCAGACCAACGATTACTATCACTTTCCATCCGCTTGGCGGCAAATCGCAATCTGAATACGCAACCAAAGACCTTTCACAGGTGTAATCATGTCAGAAGAAAAACAAGTCGACACGCTTCTGCACAAAAAACGAGACGGTAAACGGATCGTATTGGCTGAAGGCAAAGCACCCCAGCCCAAACGCCCTCCAGTCGGCCGCTTGCCTCGCATCACTCGCTACATGTCCCTCGCCGTTTACTACAAAGATCTCATCCGCAAAGGCCACGTCCACGACTATGCCGAGATCGCCACGCTTGGCCACGTCACGCGAGCGAGGGTAACACAGATCATGAATCTGAGGTTACTTGCACCTGACCTGCAGGAGCGACTTTTGGTACGTACGCGTCTTGAGCGAGGTCGAGATTCGCTTTGCCTAAGAAAATTTCAGACTATCCTCTCTTGAACCTAGAGCATTTTCATTTTTCATATAGCCATTCGGAAAACGGGGTCAGGTACCAAAAGTGCAAAGCACCCGAAGGGCCGTTCCGGCTTTTGGTACCTGACCCCGTTTTCCAAGCCTACGTC
>JANOAI010000091.1:0-14657 GCA_031411055.1 Pirellulaceae bacterium | reverse complement strand
CTCAAGCAAGGGAATTCCTACGTGTATTGTCCCTTGCTTGCGCAGCGGGCAAGTCTTGGCGATGTCACCCAATCCAGGTCAACTCCAAGGGACGGCCCTAGTGGAGCGTCAAGTTTTAGATTTAGGGTTGGGTTGGAGAAGGAATTTCTAAAATGACTGCAAAACGGCTTTAACTTTGTTGACGCGAGGGAGTTGCGTTCCCTACACTCGCAGACATGGAACTCGGTCAAGAAACACCTTCGAAAATACGATGGCTTGGACGGCAACGGCTTTGGATGCGCAATCTTTTCCCAAATTTGCGCGATGCAGCCATTCGTTGGAGTGAGGACGATGCGGGCTCGTTGGCGGCATCGGTCGCTTACTACCTTGCGTTATCGCTATTCCCAATGCTCCTGTTGCTGATAACGGGCCTAGGACTATTTCTTGAATTCACCAAGTTTGGACAAGATGCGCAATCACTTTTATTGGAACAAATTTCTGAACATGGTTCCGAAGTCATTCGCGAGCAAGTCAGCCAAGTCCTGCAACAGTTTAAGAAGCAATCAGTCGTGAGTGGTCCGGTTGGTACCTTGATGGCCATCCTGGCCGCTATCGCCGTGTTTGCACAGCTTGATCGCGGTTTCGACAAGATCTGGCGCATTCCGTCCAAAAAAGGGCTGTCCCTTCAAAAGACGATTATCAATGTGCTGCTCCATCGATGTTTTGCGTTCCTGATGCTCCTATCACTAGGCGGTATGGTGGTCGGGTTATTCATTAGTCAAATGATCATCGGCCAGTTGAAGACCCAACTCTTTGAGAAACTTAATACATGGTTTGGAGCAAGCGATGTGGGGCTTGGCTATCTCTACAATGCATTCCAATTTGCCTTCGTCATTGCCATGAATGCCCTGTTGTTTGGAATGGTTTACAAATGGCTTCCCAAGAAGTTTGTCGGATGGCATGAAGCTCTCCGCGGTGGCTTGTTGGCATCCATCATCTGGGAGCTTGGACGAATGGTCTTGGGTGTGTTTCTGATTGGCATGAAGTATACGGTTGCCTACGGCGTGATCGGATCATTCATCGCCCTCCTATTGTGGTGCTATTACGGGATGTCGATCGTCTTTTTTGGCGCCGAATACGTACAGGTTCTGCAACAACGGAAAGTTGGGAAACCTACAACCGGCCGACCGGCAGTTGCGTTGGCTCATGAAGGCGAGGAAGAACCTTTCACAACTACCGAATCGAGGAGCGAACCCTCGCTGGCTTTGGTTGCTGTGCCGAGGGAAGAAGGACATTCAACCGAAATTACGCCTCGACATCGACCTCGACTTCGTCGGCTGAGTTAAGCGAACTAGCCCGGATCATTCAGGGCGCGTAGCTACGTTCGCCAGAACGTGGCGAACATAACCCGTAGCTGTGATATTCGTTTATGTAAAATATTTGCCAAGACTATGAATGATCTGGCCAGGCTTTAGCGGCACTTGTGCACGCAATACAGGATCGCCTGAAGGCTATACTCCAACCTACGATTCGCAAACCACTTTCTCGATGATATCGCAAGCGAGTTGAATATGCGCTTCGGTCGCGACGGCTGGCGAGGGTAGGAAACGAATTCGCGTCGGGTCATGTCCAGCCATGAAACCCATTAGTCCAGCCTCATACAAGGCGAACAAAGCATTCTTAGCGACTTCGCCGTCGCCACTTCCCGGTTGAAAAGCCATCATCATCCCTTCGCCATAGGGTCCGGTTAGCTTGCCCGGGTATTTTTTTGCTAAGCCTTCCATACGCTCTTTGAAGTACCTGGCCCGCTTCATGTTCCAGCCGTTTTCTCCAAAACAGTTCTTGGCTTGCAGTTCATCCAGTACAGCCAAGCCCGCCTGAATCGAAGCCGTGGCGCCGGTAAAGGTCTGCGAAAGGATTGGCCCTTTGGGTTTCAACGCGTCACCATACAACGTTGCGCAGACTTGCGTTATCTTTCCAATGGTCACGATATCCGCGTATTTCTCGAGCGCAAAATGTTGGAACGCATAGGGTTGGCTTAATCGAGTAAAGGTCTGTACTTCATCGAAGATAATTATCACATTGTGATCGCGACAAATACTGCACAACCCTTCAAAGTATTCGGTGGTTCCTGGGTAATATCCCCCCTCGCCAGCCACGAGCTCTAGCCACAAGCAGGCGTACTGCCCTGGATGCCGAGCGAGCATTTTCCGCAATGCGTTGAAGGCCTCGCGAGTCGTACCAGCGGGATCCGAGGGATGAAACATGGGGAGATAGTCAACATCGAGCGCCTTGGGGACTCCCATTCGATAGGGTGCACGGTCAGTCAGAGAGGCCAAGGCGATCGATCGACCGGCGAAACAATTGTCAATGCAAATGACGCGCGAAGCTGGATGGCGATTATGAAAAGCGATTTTCAGCGCGTTCTCGTTGGCCATCGCCCCACTCGTACTCAACAAACAGTGATCGAGCTTGGCACCACTTTGATTGGCGAGCTCAATCAATTTCTCCGACAGACGGATGGCCGGCGAATTAGTCTGCAAGTTGCCCTGCATGACGGTGTCTTCTAAAGCCGCTTCGATGGTCGAATTCATCATGGCAGGATGGCTGTGTCCCATTCCGTGAACACCAATGCCGACGATAAAGTCGAGCTTCACACTTCCGTCGGCTAGTTCGACAAACGGGCCGTTTCCTAATCCACTTCCAATGTAGGGAAAGTAAGGAGCAGCACCCCGCGCAGTCGCTAAGCGATCAAGCAAATGAGCGTACGGGCCCATGAGCTCTGGAGTGGGTGGTCGAATGCCGTCGATTTTCCGCTGATGATCAGACAACGTTTGCAACAGTAGATTTTTGGCTTGAGCAATTCGAGGATCATCACGAAATTGATCGGCGATAGTTGGCAACATGGTGATTGTGGGACTTCAAAAGGGGCTGGATGCAAAGTCACTGCAATGATGCATGGAACAACCTTAATGTTCACTTGGTTAAATGGTAGACCGCTATCATGATAGGAGAATCTCTATTGATCGGAAGAATGGGCTGAACCTCATTCCAAAACGACACAAGCCGCACTCAGGTGCGGCTTGTAGTGATCGCGGTCAAAATTCGCGTGACGATCAGATGCTGGATGCAGCAATCACAACGTTATTACTGGTCGGCCAGCGGAGGCTTCTTCTCGGTGATAACCTTCGACTTTGGGGCCATTTCGGCATTCATCTCGGTGTAGTTTTTCCACTCGTCCGGTACGTTGTCTTCATGGAAAATGGCCTCGACAGGGCATTCTGGAACGCAGGCTTCGCAGTCGATGCACTCTTCTGGATGAATGTAGACCATCTTTTCGCCTTCGTAGAAACACTCTACCGGACAGACGACAACGCAATCGGTGTAGCGGCAGCCAACACAAGGCTGAGTAACAACGTGAGCCATGAACCATGCCTTTCTTATCTTTGATCAAATAGCGGCTGAGACACGAAGTCCCTCAAATTTTGCCTAACCGGCCTAAGCTCGCTGTACCGAATGCTAGGCGGCGATTCGGGGGGTGTCAAGCTACCGGCAGTTGGCTCGGTAGATTGGGGGAGTTTTCAGCTGTGCGTTAGTCATCTGTAGCTATCGAGGATTCAATCTCGAATCTTTAGCGAGACAGAGCTATTTCCTGAGATCGGTGGCCAAAACAGGCCCAATTGGGATGACGCCGCAAAATGGCCTTTCGGAGATTGTCCCCTTTTCTCCGCGCGGTTTTTCGCCGGTGCAGAGCCTCGATGCGACTAAACCGGGCGACCCTTGCCTTGAGTCGTGAGAAGATCTCCCCGTTTAGGGGAGCGGCAGATATTTTTTTTAAGTGCGACAGTTCGTCGAATACTCCTTGATCGCTGTCGTTCGAGGTACGCAAAGTGTTCTAGCCTTCCTTAGCGCTGCTACTCGGGTTGCTTTCCGCTCCACTGCTCCTTGATGCTCAATCGAGACACATTCCCACCGCATCCTACAAACCGATTGGATGCGATTTTGAAAAAAGAAAATGGTGTCTATAACGTCATTTAGGAGGTATTCTCGTGCGAATGGATTTTGGGCACTCCATATTGTCACCTTCTCACTGTAGCGTCTTTCAAATTGCGTCAAATTGATAACAACTTGTTCTCGAATTGGCCGCGCGGCTTGATTTATCGAATCAAAACATTATCCGTGATGGCTTTTGTTTTCCTTCCATCGACGCTTGCGTTGAGTGTGGAAGGCTTCTTTTTCGACGAAAAGAATGTTCGATCATTCGAAGACCTCGTGTCGTTTGCTCAACAAACCTCGGCGCGACTATTTAAAGAATCTCAAGAACTTCCGAAGGACTGGTCCGGACTTTCGTACGACGGATACCGCAAGGTGGTTTTCGACCCCAACAAAGCCATCTGGAGGTCGGAGGAGCTCCCTTTCTTCCTCGAAGCGTTCCATCGAGGTTTTGTTCATCACGATCAAGTGACGCTCCATTCGTTGAGCAATGGCGAAAACGATTTCATTCCGTTTCGTTCGTCGATGTTCGATTATCGCGGGGAAGTTGACGGAAAGGACTTAGAGCCCGACTTCGGTTTCGCAGGCTACCGCGTCGTTGGGAAGTTTCCTGAGCAGTCCGATTGGCAGGAGATGCTTACATTTCTCGGAGCTAGTTACTTCCGAGCCAGGAATGCGAACGGCGTTTACGGTTCATCCGCCCGTGGGTTAGCAATCAACGCTGGGCTTCCAAAAACCGAAGAATTCCCTGTGTTTCGGGCACATTGGATTTCCAAGCCGCAGCCTGGGAACAACAAAATTTACATTTTAGCTCTGCTGGACTCACCCAGCGTCTCCGGCGCTTACGAGTTCAGTTTTGTTCCGGGAATTGAGCGTACGTCGATGGATGTCCGGGCAACCCTCTTTTTTAGAGTGGCCCCTGAAAAGGTCGGAGTTGCTCCTCTTACGAGCATGTGGATGTGGGGCGATGGCCTGCCAGGCCCCAAAGACGACGACCGTCCAGAAGTTCATGACGCTGATTCGTTGCTCATTTGTTCTGATGGTCCCGATGGAAAACCCCAATGGACTTGTCGATCACTGATGCGGCAGAACTATCCTTCGCTTGTTCGCTTTCCGCAAACCAAGCTTCGCGGATTCGGCTTGATTCAACGCGATGTCACCGAAGCTCACTTCCTTGACAACGAAGCCAAGTACCACCTTCGACCTAGCTTATGGGTCGAGACGACCTCGGAATGGGGTGATGGTGAAATTGAACTGTTAGAGCTACCCGCTGAACATGAAGGGATCGACAACATCGCAACTTGGTGGGTACCGCGGTCACCAGTTGTCCCTGGCAAACCTGTTTCGTTTTCTTATCGCGTTCACTTCGACTCGGGTGATCAAACTAAGTATGAGTTGGCGAAACTCGTCGCTCATCGAATCGTTCGAGCAAAAACTTCGAAAGAAACTATTGAGATTGGCCTGGATTTTGCTTCTACAGTTCAGCTCAAGAGTTTGCAGGATCTTTCTACGCTTCAAGCCCTCGTTTCTCCGGTCCGCTGTGATGTCGAAGAAACGCAGGTTGTAAGAAAAGACGATGGATCGGTAACTGTGACTTTGATCCTACGACCGAACACGCCCAACGACCCAATCGAACTTGTTGTCGATTTGGTTGCCAATGGCGAGAAGTTATCCGAAACCTGGCGTTACCTTTGTCCTTTAGTTTCACCTCCTGTCGCCCTACCACCGTGGCGACAAAAACCATGATCACCACTGCAGAGTCCCCACGCTCGACTAAGAAGATTCATTTCGATGTTCGTTCGCGAACAGCCGTTCCTGCCCAGGAATTGCCAGTCTTGCCCCCCGCGAAAGTTCCGGCCGAAACGCGTATGGCGATGCGTCCGCAACCAACGCCCGAATTGATCAGCCCATTCCGTTGGGTTGGTTGGACGATCTTGTATCAAGCGTTTGTTGGCTTGGTTCGCATCACCCGACTGGCAACGGGTCTAAAACGTGATTAAGCAAACGCACTTCGCATCGCGATTGCCTGCCTCCGTAAAAACAACTCGTTGGCTGCTTGCCGTTTTAACTTTCACTCACACGGTGATTGCAACCGGGTTGTTCGCGAAAGGGATCGCCTCGTCTGCTGGGACCGGAATGAGCTTGCTTTTGAGTTCGCTCTTTGCCCTTCTGTTTAGTGTCATTGCTTTTAGTTTTTGGATGGCCCTCTTCGGGTTCGTACAGCGACTTCGCGATGCTCGTACTCGATCGGTCAACACGACGATTGCGGAATCGAAAGTGTGGCGTCATCGGATGAAACCGATCAAGACAGCGATCCTAGTTCCGGTCTACAACGAAGAACCCTCCGATGTCTACGCTGGCGTCCTGGCCATGCGTCGCTCCCTGATCGAGCGATGTAGTGGTGACGAGTTTGCGTTCTTTATTTTGAGCGATACAACCAACGCCGAAGTCGCGATCGCCGAAGAACAACTTTGGTCGCAGATTGTCGAGGACAACAATGTCGACGTCCCGATTTACTATCGCCGTCGCGAAAAAAATATTGGTCGTAAATCGGGCAACCTGGAAGATTTTTGCGTTCGCTGGGGAAGCCAATACACCTACATGGTCGTCCTCGATGCCGATAGTTTAATGGACGGCGCTACTATTCAAGCAATGGTCGATCGCATGGATGTCAAACGCCATCTTGGCATTTTGCAAGTCCCGCCAGTTCCCATTAATCGATGTACTTGGCTTGCTAGACTACAGCAATTTGCAGCCAACATGTATGGCCCGGTCTTCACAAAAGGGCTGGATATGTGGGCCAATGTCGAAAGCAATTACTGGGGTCACAACGCGATCATTCGAGTCGAACCATTTATGCATCATTGTGGCCTCCCGGTCCTTCCCGGAGTCGCTCCTCTCGGGGGCGAAATACTTAGCCACGATTTTGTCGAAGCCGCTCTCATGCTGCGTTCAGGTTGGGGTGTTGAATTAGCAACGGATCTAGGCGGCAGTTATGAAGAGTGCCCAACGAATCTGCTCGACTACGCGATTCGCGATCAGCGTTGGTGTCAAGGCAATTTGCAACACAGTCGGCTAGTCTTGTCCGAAGGTTTTCATCCAACCAGTCGTTTCCATATGGCCATGGGAGTACTTTCCTACGTTTCTTCCCCACTTTGGATGCTGTTCTTATTGGTAACGATTTGGGTCACAACGACCAGTAAAGATCTGGCAAACGAACCGAGCAGCAATTCATGGCTTCAGTCGATTGTCTTCGCAATGACCATCGGCATGCTCTTCGTTCCCAAAATATGGGGCTGGGTCGATGCGGTCCTTTCAAAACGGCAACGTCAATTGCAAGGGGGGGCAGTTCGTATGTTTCTCAGCATGATCGGTGAGTCGATCGTAAGTTGTTTACTTGCACCGACCATGATGATTTATCATTCACGATTTGTCGTGAACACGCTCCGTGGCAAGAAAATTACGTGGAATCGTCAAAATCGAGACGAAAAAGGTCTCGAATGGCAGACCGCGTGGAATCACTTCGGTTGGATTAGCCTGCTGGGTTTGTTTACCACGGTCTGCGTGCTGGCAGCGGGTTGGACAAGTCTTTGGTGGTTCTTGCCGATCACCGTCGGCTGGACCTGTATTGTTCCGCTCGCCGTTCTTACATCGAGCGTGGCTCTCGGTCGAAAATTCCAGAGCTGGGGACTTTTCTTAATCCCAGAGGAAACCGAATTGCCGTCCGTGCTGCAATATAAGCGATCGTTGCAGCAGAATCTTGAAGAGTTGACAACGGTCAAAATCTAGATCGAAGCCTGAGATTGATTTCGTATGCACCGCTCCATACTTTGAGCGCGGCGACATCAAACAAAATTATCAAACCTCCGTATTTCTAGAACGACAGATCGAATGTGTTACCTCTCCAACGAAAAGGTCGTGCAGCTTAGAACCAATGAAGTTACTTGGTATTTGTAACCTCTCCCGCAAGCGGGAGAGGTAACGCGTAAGCTGCACGATCTGCGAAATGGCAGGAGAGATAATGACAAAATCATTCTTAACGTTTATTGACCGGAATAATGATCTGACGCGTCGAGAGATTGTTTTTGACGATCAAGCGAAGCGCATTATCTTTATTGCGGCCAATCGCGGCCACGAAATCTTCTGGCGTACTGACTCGCTGATTGTTGACGCTGACAATGACTTCGCCAACACGAAGATATTGAGCAAGTTGGCTTCGTCGATCCACCTCGGTCACCATCACTCCACCATCTTGTTTCGAAAGCCCAACTTCCTTGGCAACCTCCGGCGGGACCGTTTCAACGCTCAAGCCGAGGTCACTCGCAGTACCACTCCCCGATAACGCGGCGAGCTTCTCGTCGGTTTGTTCTTCAATGGTGATCGTCAGTGTCTTGGTCTTCCCATCTCGCAGGATCTCGAACTTCGATGGCTGATTGATCGGTAACATTGCGACCATTTGCTTAAGCTGATCCGAGGTTTTTATCTTCTCACCGTTGATACTCGTAACGATATCGCCAGGCTGGAGACCACCCTTGTCTGCAGGACTACCCTTGGCAACGACTTGTACATAGGCACCTTCCGTTTTGGCTGGAACGCCGAGCTCTTCATAGTTTTTGGACGTAATGGTCGCGATCGAAGTGCCGATGTAGCCGCGAGTAACTTTTCCGTATTTAACGATACTCTTCATAACGGAATCGGCCGTGTTGGAAGGAATTGCAAATCCCAACCCAATAAATCCGCCCGATTGCGACTTGATAGCTGTATTGATGCCGATGACTTCGCCACGAAGATTCAAAAGCGGTCCGCCACTATTGCCTGGATTGATGGCTGCATCGGTTTGAATGAAGTCGGAGTATTGATTTTGGTCAAAATTCTCACGATGCGTTGCGCTGACGATTCCGGATGTTACCGTTTGGGAGAGGCCAAAAGGGCTTCCAATGGCGATGACCCAGTCACCGACTTGCATCAACGAAGAATCGCCGATCGGGGCGGCGACGAGATCCTTGGCGTCGATCTTGATGACAGCGATATCGGTCTTTGGATCCGTCCCAACCACCTTGGCTTCGAAGGTTCGATCGTCGCTAAGAACGACTTCCAATTTGTCCGCGTTAACTACAACGTGATTATTCGTCAAAATGTGTCCGTCGCGGCTTACGATAACGCCTGAGCCTTGGCCAAATTGCCTTTGGCCTCCACCGCCTTCTTCTTGCGGCGATTCAGGAACGCCGAAATCGAATCCGGGGAATTGTCCGCCAAAAAACTGTTCGAATTCCGGTGGCAAACCTCGCGGGACACCTCCGCGCCGGGCGGTCTGACGCTGCTTTACCTCGGCGATAGCTTTGATACTCACCACCGATGGCTTGGTTGCGCGAGCGACTTCGCGAAAAGCAGCCGATAGCTGATCGGCGGCGGCATAGGCCGACAGGTTCGATCGAGCGGCATCGGCCGTGGCTGCTTGCTGCGCATACGCCACACTCGGTTGGCGGGCCGACTGGGATTCCCACCATAAAATTCCGCCGCCAGCTCCAGCTCCAGCTACAAGAAGAACGCCCAAAAAAGACTGCCAATCTCGCATTAAACGCAACATTTATCTATTCTCCGAACTCAAATGTACCGTGTTTCAAGGTCGATTCGATCTGATAAAACTAGCAAACCGGTTTCGAACTCATCTGTTTATCACCGGAACCGAACTTGTCCCTGAAGATTCTAGGAACCATCATGATCCAGTTAGGATTCGCCTCGGCTATTTTACCCGATTTAAATCTTGAGCAAGTTCTGACTCTCGCCGCCGAAATCGGTTACTCCTGCGTTGAAGTCATGTGCTGGCCCCCGAGTAAAGCGGAGCGCCGTTATGCGGGCATTACGCACATCGATCTGACTCGGTTCGATGACAAAGCTGTTCATAAGATTGAAAAAATCGTCGAGTCAACGGGTATCTCGATCAGCGCCTTGGGCTACTATCCCAACTGTCTTTCCAAAGATTTGTCAGAGGCTCAGACCGCCGTTGAACACCTCAAACGGGTCATTGAAGCGGCCCCTGCGTTGGGTCTGTCTCGAGTGACCACCTTCATCGGCCGCGATCATACGTTGAGCGTAGATGACAATTGGCCGCGTTTGCTCGAAACGTGGCGACCGATTATGGACTTGGCAGAGAAGCTCGCCATCAAAATTGGCATCGAGAATTGTCCGATGAGTTTTACCAAAGACGAATGGCCGGGTGGCAAGAACATCGCTTCCAGCCCGCGCATCTGGCGGCGTTTGTTTCAAGATCTCGGCCCCAATCTTGGCTTGAACTACGATCCATCGCATCTTGTATTTCAGCACATGGATTACCTGTTACCGATCCGCGAGTTTGCTGATCGACTGTTCCATGTCCACGCGAAAGACGTTCGCGTTGATCAACATCGGCTGAATGAAGTCGGTATGTTTGCTTATCCGAACGAATATCACACGCCCAAACTTCCCGGTCTCGGGCAAATCGATTGGAGTAGTTTTATGAGCACACTCAATGACGTGAAATACAGTGGCCCCGTCTGTGTTGAAGTCGAAGACCGCGCTTACGAGGCAACACTCGACAGTCGCAAAGAAGCCTTACGGCAAAGCTTTCGTTATCTCAGTCAGTTCTGCCCGAATTGACAAATTATTGTTTTAAAGGCGGACTCCTTCTTATTGTCGTCCAGATTGGTAGCATTGCCACACTTCTTGAAAAGCGCTCTCGATTTTTCGCGCAAAGGTTTGTCCGTCGAAAAAATCTGTTGCGAGCAAAGCTTTGGCGAGCTTCTTTTTGGTCATCGCTAACCGTTCGGGGAGGCTTAGAAGTTCAAGTGCTTTTGCTTCGTACTCTTGGTAGCTTGTCGCAATGAGCTCGTTCATCTTCAGATGCGTCAAAAGGCTCCCTGCAACTCGAGAGATGAACGACTTGCCGCTAAGCGTTAGCAAAGGAACGCCCATTCTTAAAGCATCGCTTGCCGTTGTATGCGCGTTTACCGGAAAGGAATCCAAAAACAAATCAGCACACGCCATCCGTGCTAGATGATGATCATGATCTTTTTTCGGCGCAAAAACAATCCGCTCTCGAGCAACGTTTTGTTGTAAAGCTAAATCGCGAATGTGTTGAGCCAAACCCGGCTCACACTCAACGAGCCAGAGGACGGTCTTTGGATTCGACGCTAACAACCGAATCCAAATGGCCATCATCTCTGGCGCAAGTTTGTAGGGATTGTTGAACGAGCAACAAACGATGGCGTCTTCAGGCAGCCCGCAGGCCTTGCGATCGGGTGTTTCCAAATGGTTGGCTAGAGTCGAGTCGTTGGCCTGATAGCAACCCGGTAGATAAATGATTTTCTCGGTGTAGTTGGCTTGTTGATCGATGGGAATGAGATAGTCGTCGGCGAACAGGTAGTCGATAAAATCAGCCCCCATCGTGCCGGGATAACCAAGATAGTTGACTTGAATGGGCGCTGGTCGATACGCCAGGATCTTCGTTCTCGCATTCTGCGTGTAGCCTTTCAAATCGACGAGGATGTCGATTTCGTCGTCGGCGATCGCGTTCGCCGCATCCCGATGTGACAGGCGTTCGAAATCGCGAAACCGATCAACGCCTTGTTCGATGCGTCGTCGTAGCGCATTGCCATCGTTTGGTCCAATCGAATACGCGTAGATCTCGAAAGCATGGCGGTCATGCTTCTCGAACATCTCGGCGATAAGCCAGCTCGTCGCATGATCATAGTAGTCTGCAGAGAGATAACCAATCTTAAGGCGATCACCATTTCTTGGCTTGGATTGCTCAAAAAGCGGAGCCGCTTTCGTTTTGAATTTTGAGGCCCATCGCTTGGCGACAACCAGTTGTTCTTTGGGTGACGTTTCTGCGGGAAGCGTCATGAATGAAAACGGCGAGATAAATTGAATTTCAGTATCCGAGTTGCTATTTATCAAGCTGCGAATCCGCTCGATGCGACCGGGAACAGAATCCCAATGGCACTCGGCTTGGTCGATCTGAATGAGCTCCAATTCGGCGCAACCGGCGTCAACTTGGTTGGCTCGTTCGAATGCCCCTCGCGCTGCTTGGTAGTCTTTGGATCCCAATTTTGAGGCGCCGAGATTGAAATTTGCTTCGACGCTATCGGGTTTGAATCGCAACGCCTCTTGATAAGCTGCCTGCGATCGGTCATGGTCCCCAATCTCGGAAAGGGCAAAGCCGTAGTCGATCCAAGCATCCGCAAAATCGGGCTTCAGAGAGATTGCTTTTTGTAGTTGCTCGATGGCGAGACGCGGATTACCTTCCGCCAAAAAGATTGCCCCCAAGTTTCGCCAAGCTTCGAAATGATTCGGCTCAAGTTGAATCGCTTGTTGATATGATGACTTCGCGTCTGCAAAACGCTCCAGATTTTTTAGAGACACACCAAGGTTGTTGTAAGCAATGGCAAACCCAGGACGCATTTGAATGACTCGCTCGAACATGCCCACCGAGTCGGTCCAACGACCCATTTTTTGATAGGCGACACCTAAATTGTTGTAGGGGTCCGCGTAGTCAGGTTGAAGCTGAATCGTCTTTTGATACGCTCCCATTGCGGATGGGTAGTCGTGAATCGCAGTGAAAACGTTTCCCAGGTTATTGAGTGCTTCAGGATACTCTGGCCGCAATTCGATCGCTCGCAATAATGCGAAACAGGCTTCTTCGTTACGACCGAGATTGTGAAGGATGAATCCTTGATTGGCGTGGAACTCCGGAGTGTTGGGAGCTAACGAGCTCGCGTGTCCGATAAGTCGTATAGATTCTTCTCCATTTCCACACTGGTAAGCAATCAAGCCGAGATAGTGCCATGCTTGTGATTCCAGTGGATTCGTTGCAAGGATGCTGCGATAGATCGCCTCGGCTTCAGACAAGGCCCCTTGTTGATGTAGTTGGACCGCTTGTTCAAGCAATTGGGCTGTGTTCTTAGGCTGCATCAGTGACCCCGCTGACGTTGATAGTATTCCCAAATCTCGCGATAGAGCTTCTCGATTTTACGTGCGAAGGCTTCTCCATCAAAAAGATCGGTACTTGAAAGCCGCGTCAGGAGTTTTCGTTTTGTTGTTTGCAGATCCTGCGGAGACTGTAAAAGGGCGTTTGCTGTCGATTCGTACTCTTCAAAATTGTTCGCAATTAATTCATTCATGCCAAGATGGTTTAACAGGCTTCCTGCGACTCGCGATACAAAGCTCTTGCCCGTTAAAGTAAGAACCGGGACCCCCATTCGCAAAGCATCGCTGGCAGTCGTATGGGCATTGACAGGAAACGAATCGAGAAAAATATCAGCCAGGCTGAGTCTCGCAAGATGCTTTGCATGAGATACTCGTCCAGCAAAAACAAGCCGTTCTGGCGCAATTCCCTGTTCCGAGGCTGCGACCCTTAACCGGTCAGACACGCTCGATTTACCATCTAACATCCAAAGTACGGCCGAATCGTTTGCTTTCAGAATCCGCATCCAAATCTGAAACATGCTACGCGTCAATTTATATGTCCCATTGAATGAACAGCAGACCAAGGCGTCATTTGGTAATCCGCATTCCATTCGGCTTGGTTTGCAAAGGTCAGCACGAATCGTCGAATCGTTAACTTGATAGCACCCTGGGACATGGAGAATCTTCTCGCGATAAAACGGCTGGTGATCAAGGGGGGCGATGTAATCGTCTGCGATCAAATAGTCAAAGCAACCGAGCCCCATCGTTCCTGGATAGCCAAGATAGTTAATTTGAATCGGAGCTGGCCGTTGAATCGAAATTTCGGGTCGAGCATGTCGTGTATAACCTTTGAGATCGACGAGGATGTGGACTTCGTCGTCTGCAATATGTTGGGCGGCCTGTGTATCGTTGAGATCGCATAGTTCATAGAATCGATCGACCGCACGAATGAGACGTTGTCGCAGAACGCTGTTGTCGTCGGGACCGATGGAATAAGCGATGATGTCAAAGTCGTTGCGATTGTGTTTCTCTAACATCTCAGTGATCAAGCAAGCTGTTGCGTGCTCGAAGAAATCGGACGACAAATAACCTATTCGAAGGCGTCTCGGGCTTTGCCTTAAAACCGGGTTGGAATCAAAATGATGGGTTATTGTTCTACTCTCGGCCCCCAATAAATGGGCCCACTGCATCGTGTACTGCGCCTGAAGGGCTGGCGAGGTTTCGATGGGCAAGCAAATGAAGGCAAACGGAAATACCGATTCGCCCACCCCGGCTGTTTGGGATTCGACGACTCGCTGCACTGCTTTATGAGCAAGATCCTCGGCTTCGTCCCAACGACAAACCTGTTGCAACAAGTTCGAAGCATGGGCTTCGCTCAGCTCTGGATTGAGATCGACCGCTGATAAACAGAATTCGGCTGCTTTCTCTGCCTGTCCTTCTTCATCGAAAATCGAAGCTAATTCAAATTGAGGTTCGGCATAGTCCGGTTTTAGTTCCATGGATTTTTGAAATGCTTCTTTCGCCAGTGCGCGATTCCCGCTATTGAAGTGCAATCGTCCAATCCGATAGTAAAACCGGGCATCTCGAGGGAATTTTTCAACTGCCTTCAAATAAATAGGCCAAGCAAGCTCGGACCGCCGGACTCTTTCGTAGCAGATACCGGCATTCAGATAGTTATCCGCCCGTCGCGGATCAAGAAAAATCGCCTTGCGAAAAACCGTTGAAGCTTCTTCAAACTTTGC
>JANOAI010000090.1:0-13755 GCA_031411055.1 Pirellulaceae bacterium | reverse complement strand
AGAGAGGGGGTGGAATGAGTTTCGAGTGTAGCTATAAACCGAACAATCCGCTGGACAAGCCAGCGGGATTCAATTTGCGATGCGCCTTGTTTGGTGGCGTTGAGCGAAGAGAGTCCGAATTCTAAAGATTTGCGACCGCATCGGCCGAACAGCGACCGTTCTGAATCGCCAACCATACTAGCAACCCTTTTTGAAGATGCATTCGATTGCCAGCTTGTTGAATAACCGCGCTTTGCGCGGAATCGATGACTTCGTCGGTAATCTCTTGACCGCGTCGAGCTGGTAAACAGTGCAGGACGCGGCAATGCGGAGGGGCAAACGTCATGAGTTTTGCATTGACTTGATAGTCTTTGAAATCGCGCTCGCGTTTGGCAGATTCATCTTCCTGTCCCATGCTGGTCCAAACGTCGGTATAGACGAAATCCGCATTCTTCAGAGCGGATTGAAAATTGGTCGTTTGTTGAACATCAATTAATCCACAGTCTTCAATGACCCGGTCGATCCAATTCTGCTCAATCTTATACTCGACGGGACCGAGCAGGTGAAAATGAACACCGGCCATGGCACAAGCGTGAAGCAAGGATCGCGCGACATTGTTACCATCACCAACAAATGTGATTTGCTTACCCTTCAGATCGCCCGCCATTTCACGCATCGTCATGAGATCCGCCATCGCTTGGCACGGATGTGACGAATCGGTCAGTCCATTGATAATGGGTATGCAATTGAATGACGCTAATTCCTCGACCGTCGAATGATCGAATGCGCGACAGACAACGTAGTCACAGTATTCGGCCAGGACTTGAATAAAGTCGCTCGTCGCTTCACGCTTCTGCCAGCCAACATCTTGCGACATGTAGAGCGGCGTGCCACCAAGCTGAGCCATACCCGCTTCAAAACTGACCCGCGTGCGCAAGCTGGGCTTTTCAAAAAGCAAAGCCAGCGTCTGATTGGCCAACAAATTATCGCGATGTCCTGCTTTCCATCGACGCTTCAACCGATGTGCCAAATCTTCAATGGATTGGTATTCGTCGGGGGTGATGTCAAAGAGGGTTCGAAAATGTCTCATTATCAACAAGCTTTATTTGACTGTTTCACGTCGTTGCACGATTTCGGTGCCAACGCCTGAGGTGGTATAGATTTCAAGGAGGAGCGAATGCCGCATCCGGCCATCGACGATGTGGACTTTTTTGACACCACGGCTGAGCGTAGCCAAACAAGCTTCGACCTTGGGAATCATCCCACCTTCGATGACTCCCGAAGCGATGAGTTCTTTAGCTTCATCAGCTGTCAATGAATGAATGACACTGTCGGGATCTTTCTTGTCGCGGCGTACACCATTGACGTCGCTAACAAAGATGAGCTTTTCGGCTCCAAGCGCTTCGGCAACGGCCATCGCGGCGGTATCGGCATTGACATTATAGCGTTGACCTTGCTCGTCCACGGCCATCGAAGGGATGACAGGAATTTGTTCGGTATATGTCAACGACTCAATCGGCTGGCGATCGACGCGCGTAACATGCCCAACAAAGCCAAGATCGATCGGTTCACTGCCCGGCTCTTCCAGCAACAGTTTCTCACCGAAAAGAACTTGTGTCGTGTTAATACTCAGATTCATGGCTCGGCCGCCGAGACGTTCAATCTCGTTCGTCAATTGCTCATTCAGTTCCCCGGCTAAGACTTTTTCGACGATCGCCAACGTCTTTTCGTCCGTCACGCGTCGACCTTTAATCCACACCGGTTCGATTTTGGCCGCATCCATTGCTTTGTTGATCGACGGACCACCGCCATGAACAATGACGGGGCGCATTCCGACCGATTCCATGAAGATGATATCCAGCAAGATATGGTGCATGGCGGCCGTGTCGTCCATCAAGGATCCGCCAAGCTTAATAACCGTGGTTTTGCCACGAAACTTCCGAATCCAGCCCATGGCTTCGATAAGAGTATCCGCTTTTGCGATCGCTTCGTTCACGTTCAATGCTTTGTATGAAATTCAATTTAATGCTGAGTAATACGACGAGACAATTTGGGTTGTCGCGCGATTCACCAACAAAGAACGCCCGACAAAAGCGAGACATCAAGCATCGCTTGCCGGGCGGAGGAAAACCCACCAGCTTAGCGGCAAAAAGCCGGGTGTCAACTTAACTGAACCGTCTTAGATGGGGACGTTTCAACCGCTTTATCCGGAATAATTGGTATTACCGGCAGCGTTTTACCGTGATCCGTGTATCCGCTGGGGTCGCTATAACCGCGGCTTACAGATCGCAACCTATCCCTTGCTATCTGACGTTCAGAACCCGCAGATCCTACTTCCCCCGATTTATATGAGCCAAGTCGCTTTAGGCCAAGCCAGTACCGAACGGTTAGAAATGAAAACCGATTCGATCGCGGCTGGACTGTCGTTCATGCTGATCGCGAATGTGATGCAGCGTGGTATTGGCTTCGTTCGCAACCTGGCCTTCTGTTTTTTCCTATCCGAGCAACAACTGGGATTGTGGGCACTAACTAGTAGTTTTTTCATTCTTGCATCTCCTTTCGCCGTCATCGGACTCCCTGGCTCACTGAACCGATTTGTCGAGTTCTATCGTGTCCGACGACAGCTTTTGACTTACGTTCGACGAATCGCGATCGCATCCGGAATGAGCTCGATCATCGCGAGCGTTGTGATCATCGGATTCGCCCCCTTGGCGAGCAACCTGATCCTAGGCCAATCCCAAAGCTACGCGACCATGACACTGTTGGCCGCGACTCTACTATCCGTGATCGTATTCAACTTTCTATACGAACTTTTTAGCGGACTACGGCAACCGCGCATTGCATCGTCGATGCAGATGGTCAACTCGATGAGCTTCACTGGGTTAAGTCTGGTCTGGCTCACCTATTCGAACGATTATCGTGGCGTCGTAGCGGCTTTCGCTCTTGCTTCCGTACTCGGAATGATTCCTGCCTGGCGAGGACTGAATTCGCGTTGCCTGGATGCCTTTCAACATCAACAACCGTTGGACGGACGAGCAATGTGGCAACGGATTGTTCCTTTTGCTGCAAGCATCTGGACAATGAATCTTTTGATCAATCTGTTTGACGTTGTCGATCGCTACATGATTCTGCATTGCGCATCAGAAAGCATTAACGTTGGACAAGCCATAGTCGGTCAATACCACAGCGGACGCATTTTGCCTGTACTTCTTACCAGTCTCGGCATGATGATCAACGGGCTCCTCTTGCCATACATGAGTGCGGACTGGGAAGCAGGACGCCTTGTGAAAGTCTCTCGATCCTTGCGAACAAGCTTCGCTTTCGTTTCGCTGTTTTTCTGGGGACTGTCAACAGCCGGAATGATGGTTGCCCCCTTCCTATTCGATCAAATTCTTCACGGACGATATTCAGAGGGACTCGCCATCATGCCAATGGCTCTTGTTAATTGCAGTTTCGCAGCCTTAGCCATGCTATTGCAGAACTACTTTTGGTGCGCCGAGCGAGGCCGCGTCATTGGCTTTATGCTCACGATCGGCTTGGCATTGAATCTTGCTCTCAACTACTACATGGTTCCGATTTACGGAGCGTGGGGAGCAATGTGCGCAACGACGATTGCCGGCGCAGCCATTCTGGCGATGACGGTTTTGGCATTGCGTAAAGCAGGGGTCAAGTTGGGAAGTCGCAATCTTGTGATCGCGACGCTTCCTTGCACGCTTGCATTTTCGACCTGGCTCTCCGCAATTTGCTTCGTAATTGCCATCTTCCTGATTATCAAAACACAACTCTTACTTTCCGATAGCGATAAACAGCTGATTGCCGAACATCTGCAACCCCTTCGGAAGAAACTTGGTTTCTAGTACCAAGTAAAATCTGAGCCCTAAGGCGCTAGCCGATTCTTTCGAGAAGAGACTTGGCTTACGCCTTTTGAAGTTGCACACTTTGAGCTAAAAACATCGAAGACCCAATAACGCAACGCGCCAGCGAGCGGCTTTTACTAAAATTCAGCCACTCGCAGGCGCGTCGTGTTAATGTGTTTTTCATTGGTCAAACGCGGATTTGACCCCAAAAGTGTGCAACTTCAAAACTTACGCCTCAGGCTCAAATAGAGACCTGCTTATCCCGCTCGCTTCAACACATCCGGCAACGTTATCTTGCCTTCGTAAAGCGTCTTGCCGATGATGGCGCCGTGGGTCTTTGTCGCCACCAGCCGATCAACGTCTTCGAGCGTCGTTACACCCCCCGAAGCAATCACGGGAAATGGACTCGCCTGTTGCATCGACAGCAACTGCTCAAAATTGGGCCCGCTCATCATGCCGTCCCGAGCGATATCGGTGTAAACCACCGCCACGCAGTCTTGCGTGTATTGGGCTATAACCTTCACTAAATCGACCGCCAACGTCGCGCTCGTTTCAAGCCAGCCTTCGGTCGCGACTTTGCCATCGCGAGCATCCAACCCTAGAACGATATGCCCTTTGAATTTCTGGCACATCGAACCAAACCAAGCGGGATTCTTCAAAGCCGCCGTTCCGACGACCAATCGGGATAAACCTAAGTCGAGCAATCGACGGATCGTCACTTCGTCGCGAACGCCACCGCCAAGCTGAACAGGACGACCCTGAGCCGACGCGACAATCGCTCGAATCGCCGATTCATTGATGATGGATCCGCTCCGAGCCCCATCGAGATCGACGCAATGCAAGCAGGTTGCCCCTTGATCGAACCATTGCTTGGCCATTTCACCGGGATCAGAACTATAAACCGTTTCGCGATCGTAATCGCCTTGTTGCAAGCGTACGCAGTTTCCGTTGTAGAGATCGATCGCAGGCCAAATTTCCATGAATTATCCTAGCTCTGCAATTTGAGCAAAGCTTTCTTTGAGTTGCTTGTACAAGCCTTGGTAAATGGGAAAGGCTGCATTGTAAGACTTCACGTCACTCTTGCGAGGCGGGATCTTCTCGACAACGCTGATCGTCGCTTGACAAGCTTCCTCGATATTTTTGTACGCTCCGTCGCCGACGGCGGCCAACAACGCCACGCCAAAGGCTGGGCCTTGTTCGGCATTGATCGTGCAGGTCGCTTGGCCGAACACATCGGCCAAAATCTGTTTCCATAGGTCGCTTTTCGCACCGCCACCGCTCGCTCGAATTTCCTTCACCGGAATTTCCAGCCCACGAATAATCTCGAGGCTTTCACGCAAGGAATAGGCTACCCCTTCCATCACCGACCGAGCCATGTGACCGCGTGAATGCGCATTCGTCAATCCAATGAAACAACCCCTCGCTTTCGCATCCGCATGCGGCGTTCGCTCGCCTGCCAGATACGGCAAAAAGTACAAGCCTTGAGAGCCGGAAGCGACGGCGGCAGCTTCGGCGTTGATGGTTGCATAAGGATCACGACCACGTTTGCCAACCAGCTCTTTGCACAACTGCGACACAAACCATTGCAGCGAACCGGCTGCCGACAATGTCACACCCATCATGTGCCACTTACCATGCACTGCATGGCAGAACGTATGCAATCGACCTTGCGAATCGTATTCGGGTTTATCGCTATGCACGAAGACAACCCCCGATGTCCCCAGGGATGTCGTGAGGATGCCTTGTTTCACTATCCCGTTCCCAACCGCCCCCGCCGCACAATCACCCGCCCCGCCCACAACCTTACATTGCGTTGTCAAACCCAATAATTTCGCAACATCTGGTAGCAACGTTCCTGTAACTTGCTCCGATTCGTAAACCTTCGCCAAGATACTTTCATCGATGTCAAGCTTTCCAAGCAACTCTTTCGACCAGCGTCGTTTGACCACATCGAGCAACAACATCCCGCTCGCATCGCTCACCTCGGTCGCGAGCTCACCGGTAAGCCGACGTCGCACATCATCTTTGGGAAGCAAAAGATGCTTCAGTCGATCAAAGTTCTTTGGCTCATGATTGCGAAGCCACAATAACTTTGGTGCGGTGAAACCGGTCAGCGCCGGATTGGCGACCATCGAAATGAGTTTGGATCGTCCGCCAGCGCGCGTGGTAATCTCTTCGCATTCGGCGGCTGTTCGCTGATCGTTCCAAAGAAGAGCCTTGCGGATCACCTTCTTTTTGGCATCTAAAAAAACCGAACCATGCATCTGCCCCGACAGTCCAATGGCTTTCACATCGGCTGGCTTGACCTTCGATTTCTTCATCACCCCTTGAACGGTTTTGACGGTCGCTTGCCACCAATCTTCCGGGTCTTGTTCTGTCCACATTGGCTTGGGCATATGGACAGGATATTCGGCAGCCGATTCGGCATAGATCTTTCCCTCGCCATCAATCAGCAAGCTTTTCGTCCCTGAAGTTCCAATATCAATCCCGATGTAGTAGCTCACGGTATATTCAAATCCTGGTAGATTTATCGATTCGATTCAAAACAGTGGCGGAGATTCTAACCGGCTCAGTACAATATTGTCATCATGTCTGATGAAATCGATAGCGTCGTTCGAGAGCAGAGTTCCCACGTTTTTGATAGGATGTTCGGTGCCGTGGAAAAAGTCCGTGAACGTCTAAATCGATCTTGTAATGCTTTGGAAGAGGCGAATATTCCTTACGCTGTGATCGGTGGCAATGCCGTCGCGGCTTGGGTTGCCACCATCGACGACGGTGCTGTTCGAAATACTCGCGATGTCGACATCCTCCTCAAAGCCGAGGACTTGGAACGGGCGACGCAGGCTTTGGAGTCGGCGGGTTTCGTCCGCGATTCCGTGATGAACGTGATTGTTTTTCTGGACGGGAAAGAAGGAAAGCCGAGCCAAGGCCTTCACATTCTTTTAGCGGGCACCAAAGTAAAGCCAGAATACACGAGCCCGACGCCGGATGTCCGCGACTCGTCGGTAATCGATGGCAAGCGAATTGTCGATTTGACTGAATTGGTCGAAATGAAATTGAATAGCTTTCGCTTAAAAGATCGAGTTCACTTGATTGACATGATCCAAGTCGGATTAATCGATCGAACGTGGCCGACTAAATTCGATGCTCTTCTCGGCGATCGACTGCAAATGCTGCTCGACAATCCAGAAGGATAGAAGAAGATTTTTTTGCGATGACCAATTCGGCAACACTTTCTCAACAATTCTTGCATCGGCTCAACGAGATGAACCCGGATGCTTGGAAGCGACTCGTCGAATCGTTCTCGCCGGCTGTTTACGCTTGGTGTCGTCAAGCTGGTCTCGATGGTCACGACGCCGCTGACGTTGTCCAAGATGTCTTTGCGACCGTCTCTCGCAAGATTGGTCAGTTTCATTATGACCAACCGCAAGCCAGTTTTCGAGCTTGGCTGTCGACTATCACGCGGACTCGGTTGGCCGATTATTTTCGACGAGCCGCTCGCCAACCGAATGCTCGCGGTGGCACCGAAGCTTTGGAATGGTTGCAAGCCGTCCCCGATTTGGAACACGATTCGGCTTCGCAATCGCGATTCCAAACGAGCTTAGCCTGCCGAACGCTTGAATTGATTCGTGCCGAATTCGAACCGCAAACTTGGTCAGCCTTTTGGAAGACCGCGGTTGAACATCAGTCGGCTGCCGAAGTTGCCCAGGTACTTTCGATGAGTTTAGCTTCCGTTTATCAAGCTCGATGCCGCGTGACTCGACGCCTGAAAGAACGGATCGACGAACTACCCAAGTGACCGCATTCGAAGAAATCGCCATCTGTAAACAAGGCTCCCTTCTGCAATTCACCCGCCCGTCCGTGAATCCCGTTGGCTTGTCTATTGGTATCGATGCAAGTTCTAGTGGTATCGACGCAAGATTGTCTTGCAATTCACTTGCCATTCCTGGAATCCCGCAGGCTTGTCCTGCGGAAGCTTCGGTTTTCAGCTACCCAGACGATCCCCCCACGAACCTCGCTGAGTAACCGGATTTGCCTACGGCAAATCCGGCTGCCCAGCGAAATAGAGGGAAGAATACGCATGTAGCTATAAACACAACGATCCACTGGACAAGCCAGTGGTATTCAACTCGCCAAAAATCGTGTCAGATCGAAACGTTCTTTCTTGTAGGCGAAGTCGGGTTCGCCTACACCTTACTCTTCGAGGGAAAAACGAATGACGATCTCAACTTGCCCTGAACCGCTGAAACTCAAGCAGCTCCTGCATGGAAGGCTGGACGAGGCTAGCGCCGAATCGATTGCTGTTCACCTAGAAGACTGTAGCGATTGCCAAGGAAAACTCCAAGTTTTCGAGCAAGAGCCGTTCGATTTGGGAATCGATGAAGCGGCACTCAGTCAGGGCAACCTGGGTTTTGAACAGGAGTCGGCCTGTCGCTGGGCAACGGCATTAGCGATGGAAGTAGTCCAAGATTCCCCATCTTCCGAAACGCACGGGGATTTTGAACTCCCGATGGAGTTGGGCGACTATCGCCTCCTCGAACCGGTCGCCAAAGGGGGGATGGGGGTGGTTTATCGAGCCCAACATATGCGACTTGGGCGTGAAGTCGCGGTCAAAATCATCGCCGGAGCCAGGCTATCCGATAAACGCACCCTGCAGCGATTCGAAGCCGAAATGCGAGCTCTGGGACGACTCAGCCATCCGAACATCGTCGCCGCCCTCGACGCTCGTGAATTAGCTGGCCAACCGGTTTTAATTATGGAGTTCGTTAACGGATTGGCCCTCAACGAAATCGTCCGACGGCTTGGACCCTTACCAGCCGATTGCGTCGCCGCGATCGGAAGATCGGTGGCCGCCGCTTTGGAATATGCCAGCCGAAATGGGCTTATCCATCGCGACGTCAAGCCTTCGAATATCATGATCAACGAATCAGGTGAAGTAAAACTACTCGACCTAGGTTTGGCTCGGTTCCAACTTTCGCAACAGGAAGCCGATGATCGAACGACGACCGGTTTCGCGCTCGGCACGGCCGACTACATGTCGCCGGAACAGATTCAAGATGCTCGCAACGTCGATGTCCGTTCCGATCTCTATTCGCTGGGCTGCACGTTGTTCAAACTTCTCACCGGCAAAGTCCCCTACGATGACGAACGCTACGTCACGAACTTTGCCAAGCTTTCGGCGCATGTGGCGCAAGAGCCGATCGTGATACCGTCGAAGTTCAAAACGGCATCGATCGAACTTGTACAAATCATTGAGCATCTCACCGCCAAGTCGATCACCGATCGCCCTACCACAGCTCAAGATGTTTCGCTGAGACTAGACAAGCTAGCCAGCACCGCCGATTTAGCTCGTTTGGTCAACGTCGCAAAAAGAACAGCTCTGCAGATCAAGCACGAGAGCCCTTCCGCAGAATTGCCAAAGTCGAAACCGATCGTCGCATCGGGGAAACGTTTCGTGCCGCCTTGGCTAGGTTGGTGTGTCGCCGCGAGCTTGCTTCCAATCGGTATTTGGCTTGGAACTTGGTTGACGGTTGAAAAAGCCGATGGAACAAAGACCCGAGTCGAACTTCCGAACAACGCCACCGCTTCGATTTCTGAAGCTGGTGATATCAATGTCAAGACGGGAACTTCGGCTAATGGATGGAACTCAGCTTCGCCAAACCAATTTGGGACCTATGGTCAGCCCGTCTATGGCCCAACTCCCCCTCCCGGATACGGATACAACGAATCAATAAATCCCTATCTGACAAATCCCCCGCAAGCGGCAAGATGGGATCCGACAACGGGAGTTTACGCACCGCATGAGTCGAGTGTCCTTATAAGACCTTCCGAAGGAGCACCACCAACGCCTAGCAAGCCGATGACAAAGGGAAGCTTCGGGAACGCTACTGTAGACCCAGATCGCAATACAAAACGCAGCGAAACAGCACCACCCAAAGTAGCGCCGCAAAATGAAACTTTTGGAGCCAATCATCCGGGACCGAATCTGAATCTGCCAGAAACCAATGAGCAGTTATCGAAATTGGCTCAACAAACTGCTCCCATCGACTCGCCTTCTGACAAGCCTTCCAAAGATGCCGCGAGCGGTCAAACTTCTATTGAATCGATAGCCGCACAAGCGGCTCAGGAAGAAAAGAGGAAAGAAGCTAAGAAGAGGTTACCTCGAACTCTGAGCAATGTGAACGACAGTTCTGTGTCGCAAGCAGACGTTAACAGCGCGATCGATGCCGCCATGGCTTCTGCCGACACATCCACCGATCCGGTCTATCTTGGCTATCCGTTTACAAAATGGATGAACCTTTTTAACAAGGATCGTAGCAGCGATATCATGCTGACCTCGGGCAAAGCCATCCTCATCTTGGCCGATACGCCGGAGCAAAAGTCGCAAGCTGCCAAAGCGTTGCTTGAACGCTGTCGACAGTACGGCGGACGCGTCATAGATGGCGGAGGCTCTGTCTCTGGTTCTTGGATGGAATTTCTCTATGAAGAGTTTCCAAAACTCTTTCCGGATCCGGGGCTCGATGCGATTACTTACGAGCTCAATAACGGAAATTTGAAGAGTTTCAATGCCTGCGAGCTTCTGGTAAACAAAGCGACTGAAAATTTCGGCGAAGGAAGCGACCGGCGCGGCGTGGATTGGGATGCCTACCAAAGATCGGAAAAGGGACCTAGTTTTCCATCGAAAATCCAAGAGCTGATCGCTGCCTGGAAAGAAGCTCGAAAACGCGAGGGAATCGACAATGACCAGGACGGCGGGATGAAACAAAGTCTTGATTGCTTGATGCGTCTAACTTGGCGAGCCAAAATCCCGTTTGAAGAACTCCCTTCGGGATTGCAAGCTTTCGCGAAAGCCGCATGGTTCCGCGAAAAGAAATTTGGGACAGGTGTCCATGGTAGTTTTCGAGAGATGAAACCAAGTGAAGTGTACCCCTATCATGATTTTGCCGAAGCTTGGCTTTCCTATTGGATGACTCTCAGTTCGAACGAACAGCAACCTGTCATCATTGTTCGAAAGTTGTTCGAGGAAGAAGAAGCATCCCGTACATTTTCGTCGTTATCGCAAGCTTATGGCATCGACTACAAAAGACTCCTGGCGAAGATCGACAAGCTAACGCCCGAGGATTCGCTCGCGGTGCGCAAATTTCTTGTTGACCGGTTCGCCGACAGTCATTTCGACCGAAGTGATTCTAAATACCAAGCTTGGCCAAGCATTCTGCGATGGCTTGCGGACACTTCTCAGATCAAAGCCGAAAATGTCGATAAGGCGACAACGCTGCTTCGTGAAACGGAAGCAAGTTTAAATGAACTTTCAAAGCTTTTAGAAAATTCAAACCGCGAGGTATCCCAAAGCAATGATCCATTTGGCACAACGCCCAAAAACAATTCCGTGGAAGAATACTATGCAGAAATGAACAAAGCTTTAGCCAGGTTTTGCGCCTACCTTGAAGTCGAACCGGCCGTTCAACAAAAGAAGTTTCGAATTCGTTATGGATGGGTCGGCACCGGCTACGGCCAAACGATGGATGAGCAAGGCAACGTGCTGCAGAGTTCCGGCGCAGGCGGTGGAGGAATGGGCGGAATGGGCGGCGGGATGTTTTGAAGAGTCGAAAGTCGCGGAGCGACGGCATTCGATAGCCTGGGGTGAAGCGAGTCTTCGAGCGAAACCCCAGGACAATCGGCACCCCAATCCAATGAACATTAACCACATGCCGATCCAATTGACATTCGACACACCCCGTCCACAGTCGCGGAGCGACGGCATTGGGTTCGTCCGTTTGCGACGTCGCATCACGGACACCAACCAACACGGCAATGCCACGGCTCCGCCGTTCGCGATATAGTATGTGGGGGGCAAAGACCAGGGGTTCGCACCCCTGGCTATCCCATGCCGTCGCTCCGCGACTATGGATATGGTTTGCTTAACGTCTTTGCATTCCCGTTTCCATCGCATCGTGTTACTGTTTCCATCTCATTCCCGTTTCGATCGCTTCGCGATACCGCACTTCGGAGGCAAACCGTGCCATCGACACATAGCAATTTGCTTGTCCACGTCATTTTTAGCACTAAAAATCGGTTCAAGTTAATTGCGGATGATTGGCAAGCCGAATTATTCGCTTACATCGGAGGTATCGTTCATGAGCATAACGCAAGTCTGCTTGAGGCTGGAGGAATTGAGGAACATGTGCATTTGCTATTGCGAATCCGTCCTTCCTTCGCCATTGCGAATACAATCCGCTTGATCAAGGCAAATTCGTCACGTTGGATCAATGAAGTGCGCAAGATCAACGCAAAATTCGAATGGCAGAAAGGCTTCGGCGTCTTCTCTGTCAGCCAATCCGGTCGCGATGCTTTGACACATTACATTCGAAGTCAACGCGAACATCATGGCAAGCAGTCGTTTGAGGACGAGTATCTGCAAACGTTGGAATTGCACGGAATTGAATACAAGCCAGCGTATGTGTTTGACGAAGAAATCGCTGGATGAAAGTTTCCAACGTGAAGAATACCGTTTGGCAATTTGCAACCGCCGGAAATATTAAATTCGGTCGCGGTTCGGCCGAAGGTATTTTGCAAGAGATCGAACGCTGGCAACTTGCGCGCCCGCTGATCGTGACCGATCGACGGTTGATGGCTACCGACGCGGTCGCCAAAATCGTCGGTGATATTCGCTCGAAATTTCCCGAAGCGATCCTCTTCGATGGTGGTGCTCCAGAACCATCAGTCGCCATCGCCGAAGCGGCCATCGAAACGGGCCGATCGGGGAATGCGGATGGCGTCGTCGGCATCGGCGGAGGTAGCAATCTCGATGTCTCCAAGATGGCCGCGACCGTTTTGAAACATGGGGGCAAGCCAAGTGACTACTTTGGGTTCGATGCAATCCCAGGACCGATTCTCCCATCATTTGCCGTTCCCACGACGGCTGGGACAGGAAGTGAAGTTTCCCATTCGTCGGTTCTCAGCGATCCTGTTTCGGGCATCAAAGTCAGCACGCTCAGTCGTTGGCTTCGCCCGTTGGTGGCAATCGTCGATCCAAGCTTGACCGATTCCTGCCCGCCCACGGTAACCGCTCACAGCGGCATCGATGCTCTCGTCCACGCCATCGAAGCGTACACCAATCGCGACTACTCTCAAATGGTCGGCGTTGATCCACAAGCACGAGCTTACGAAGGGAGTTATCGACTCACCCGATTGTTTGCGACCGAAGCAGTACAACTGATTGCGAAGCATCTGGTGCGCGTCTATGTAAATCCGAATGATCATGAATCACGCGATGCGATGGCGATGGCGGCCATGTTAGCCGGGATGGCGTTTTCGAATAGCGGCGTCGCGTTGGTCCACGCGCTGGAGTATCCGATTGGAACGTTGACTCATTGCAGCCACGGTGAAGGGAATGGATTGTTGTTACCCCATGTCATGCGCTACAACTTGCCGAGTTGTACCGATGCGATGGCTGAGATTGGACAACTCCTCGGTTCAGGCCTCTCAACTTCTGGTTACGCAGATTCATGCAATCTCTCCCTCGGGGAGAGGTTGGACGCGGAAGCGGCCGGGAGAGGGACTTCGGAACTCGTCGCAAAGCATGCTCAATTAGCCATCGATCGCGTAGTCGAATTGCAAAAGAAGATCGGAATCCGAACGCGACTCAGTGAACTCGGACTGAAACGTGAAGATATTCGGTTAGTTGCCAACAAAGCTTTCCAAATTAAGCGTTTGATGGACGTGAATCCGCGCCAGCCAACCGAAGTTGAGTTGGCCGGTATACTTGAAGCGGCGTATTGATCAGGGTGGTGTCGTATCGAAGCCATTGAGCCTGAGGCGCTAGCCCAATGCCATCTACTTTCCTAACTTCACCCTCCCTTTTGGGAGGGTCGAGGAGGAGGAACGACGACGAGGGGAGGGAATATGGTCACGAAACATT
>JANOAI010000089.1:0-27483 GCA_031411055.1 Pirellulaceae bacterium | reverse complement strand
CTCATTGATAACACGAAGCGCAAGCGAGTGGTTTTCTTGAGGTTTCGATAGTCAAACCACTCGCTTGCGCTTCGTGTTAAAGGATTTGGGACAGTCGAAGTAGGCAGTCCGCCGCAGCAACTATTTTCCGCTCGATGCCGCCCCTGCTTGACTAGCACCGGGCGCGGTTGAAAGCTGTGAAGCCTGCCCTAGGTTGCCAGGAGGTGGCAAACGTGGTGTCGGGGTCGTTCGGATGATAGCGCGATTGATGACCGTTTGGTAAGCACCTGACGACGTGGCGGGCTCGATATCGGTGAGCAAAATCGGTGGCAATTCACCCGTAGGGATCAACCCCGAAACGGCAAGCTCAATAGCTTCAACGCGAACCGAAGTTTGCTCCGGTGTATTCGCTTTGAGAACGTGAATTGCGCGTCGATTTGGTGGCGAAAGTGTCAGGATTTCTTTTATTTTGAGTTGCCCGGATTCCGTGAGCTGGTTGGATTGATCAAAGAAAGCACTGGTCACGGTATTGAACTCTCGCCAGCCGTTCGCTTTCATCACTTCGAACGGCGAAACGGCCGCGTTCGCATCCGCAGCCCGAAATGGCTGAGGCCATGCATTGTTTCGCAACTTATCTGTATGGCATTCTTGCTTGAATTCGGGCCAGCCAGCCTGCAGCGAGGATGCTCCGGTCAGAGCGAAAGAGATTGAAAGCGTCCCGAAAAACTTTGCGGCAGTCATTCGCATCATGCGAGTCCTTATACTTGTTCCAAGTCAGCGATCCTTCGCTTCGAGAGTCTAGCGGAACAGCGCCAGGTTGATGTTTTCTTGGTAGCGGAGCAGCGCGAGCTGCCCGGTGTATTTTGAGAAAACCATGAAATGCACCGGGTAGCTCGCGCTGCTCCGCTATATTAAGGCGCTGTCCAGCAAGGCTCTCGACTATTATCGTCCTTCATCTGAACCTAGCTTGGTAATCTTCCCTTTATCAGCCAGCCTTTAGCTAATCGGGAAATTTGAACAATGCATGCATTCAAGCCGATCAGAAAGTTCTTGAATTCGGGGAATGACTCGCGTCCGCATATAGTCGAATTCAAAGTCGGATTCGATGAGCCAAGAATACCATTGCAATAGCGACGTTAGCGTGCACACAAAATCGAACCATTGAAACTCCCGCCATGTAAGTTCGAGTGGCACAGAGTTTGAATCTGTGCAAGCTAACAGTTTCTGTTCATCGTTGTAGCGTTGAAGAAAAGTCGCCAATCGAGGGTCATCGAACTTAAGAAAACTGCTAAACCATCGAACGACTTCAAGCGGAGCCCAATCGATTCTGGCTGCTCCGAAATCGATAAGTCCTCGAATGCGTTCGCTTTCTGTCGCGTCGACGAGAATATTTTCACGCCAAAGATCGCCAATGATCCAATGATTTGTATGCGGACGCATCGCGTCCGCCTCAAGTCGAATCACCAGTGCCTTTCGCCAAACATGGAACGACATCAGCGTATGGTGGAACGTTGCAATGAGTGGTTGCCAGATTTCTTCGCGTTCGGATGCGGAGCTACGATGAAAAGCCGTTTCAAGCCATCGATTCGCTTGCGACAAAATACCTTCTTCGGACCAACGTTGAACACACTCCAGTCTTTTTATCAACCCCACCGAGGTGCTCACTTGATATCCATGGATATGGCCAGCGTGATGCAATTGGGCCAGCAAGCGAGAGGACTGCTCGAGGAATGAATCCGAAATCGCTGCACCTAATGTTTTGGGTTGACCAGAACACCAACTCGAAAGGGTCCACAGCGTCGAATCGCTTTCAAGAATTGGTGAACCTTGATGGAATGGAATGACCTTTGGAATCGGGTTCCACTTGCCCGTTTCGCTGCTAACACCACCAAGACTTTGATGAAGAAAGCTTTGGAAACAAAGAATTTCTGCCAGTCGTGATTGCTGGCTGGTTTTCCATCCCCAAGACTTCAATGCCCAAGCGTTGTCCTGCGAATCGTCCACTTCGTCGTCAATACGCCACACTTTCGCGATACTGTGGCCATGACTGTCGATGCATTGAGCGGACCAGATCGATTTATGATCATTCGTTGCGTGCCACCACCGATCGATCGTCGAACGCACTTCGGAGTGGAAATGAGACACAGCTCGAGCTTACTTGGTTGGCGCTGGTTTATTCGGCACGGGTTGTTTGGGCACCGGCTGGGACGCGGGACTGGAAGTAGCGGCCGGTTTGTTTGCATCGGCCTTCGGCGCCGGTTTAACCGGTTGGTTCTTCTTCGTTGGCGTCGGTATCTTACGAGGAACAACTGCCGACGTAGAGGGCTTCTTGGGTTGAGCTTTGGCAAGCGGCTGCGCTAGCTCGACACCCATGATCCATGCCAGAAGGAAAGTCGTTGTGAAGTATCCGAGATAGTGGACCATGGACTGCCCAATCTCCAGTTCAAGTGCTGCGAATGCTGCACCCGTCCCGATCGCCGCCATGAGAAACATGAGAATGGCCATCGACAAGCCAGAGACCTCCGCAAGCGACTTGGCTCCGAAATATTTTGCCAATCCAAAGTAGATCAACCAAGTCAAAGCGAAAACGAGTGAACAAATCGCGATGCGAGCCAGATACTCTCTGCCCGAATAGCCTTCCAATTCGTCGTTACGCAAAAAAGTGTAGCCGAACATGGCAATCGGCGGGGCCAACCCAATCGCACCAAGCCATACGAGCCAGTTCGGTGGCGCATCTCCTCCGACTCGAATCGCGATAGCAACGCCAAGCACCGCCAAAGCGCTGATCCCAACAGCAATCCAAGTCTTCCATCCAACTTTAAACTCGATCCGTTTTATCGGTTTGAGAACAGCCACGCCCTTGGAGTCTTTGGGTCCGGCTACGTCCGGCGCGTGAATTACGACCTGCGACGATTTCTCGGGGACCGTAATTTCCTTCTTGCACTTCGGGCACGGACCTTTCTTGCCAGCGTACTTGTCGCTGACAGCGAATCGCGATAAACAACCAGGACAGGTAACTTGGATCGGCATAAAAGGACTTAGGAAAAGAGCAAGGAGGAGTATGCTATTTCAGCTTCTGGCAACGTGCTTTAAAACACGTCCCCTGGGAACGAGCCTGATCGCGGATTATAGCCCGAAACAGTTCAATAATCGAAGGTATTGCATCCGGTGTCGAATAAGCGATTCAACATTGTTTTGTTTCAGCCCGAAATCCCTCAGAATACGGGAAACATTGGCCGAACCTGTGTTGCTCTTGGGGCCAAGCTTTGGCTCGTTCGACCGACTGGTTTTCGACTGGATGAAACGCGACTTCAGCGGGCAGGACTCGATTATTGGGAGCACTTGGAGTGGGAGGCGGTGGATGATTGGAATCATCTAAGGCAGAGTTTGGATCTCTCCAAGGCTTGGCTGTTTACGAAGTTCGCGACCCGTTCCTACACTTCAGCTGCGTTTGAGCCCGATAGCACGCTGATCTTTGGAAGTGAAAGCAAAGGCCTTCCGGAAAGCGCTCGCCTTGAACATTCCCCACGACTTCTATCAATCCCAATGCCGGGCCCGGTCCGCAGCCTTAATCTATCCGTATCTGTCGGAATCGCCGCTTACGAAGCCTATCGACAGATTAGCCCCGGACAGCAAAGTTAGTGCATGTTCCTTTTTTGATAGCCGGTCGGGAAACGGGCGATTCACGTAGACGAGACTCTTCGAGACTCGTGAAATCCTCGACAAATTCGAGGTGTCAGTCTCAGAGAGACTGACCGACGTGCGGAAGGTCAGCGGCATTGGTACCTGCCTCCGTTTTCCAAGCCTAAGTCGTTCTTGAAAATGCTCTCGCTTGGGATTCGAAAACCCCGTGACTTATCTGGTTTTTTCAGAACCACGCTCGCCGAGACGAATAGGCCTCTTGAGCGAGCCCCGCCATCGTTGCAAGCCCGAGAAAAAAGGCCGAACAAGAAAAGCGGACACTATTTCCAATATTCGGGGCAGCACCCCAAGGAGCCGATGAAGGACTCGAAAGACCACATTCTGATGCAAACTAAGTCGGCTTGAACGCTAAATCCCTACTAATTCTAGGCTTCGGGGATTTGTGGCCAAAGGCGATAGGTACTACAATGCGCCGATTGAGTCCACCACCCTTAGACGCCACCACGCGTTCTTGGAGACTTTTTGTGCAAGTAAATGTATCAGCTCGACATGGGCATCTAAAACAAGAAGATCAGCAGCTTATCACGGAAAAAGCCGAGAAAGTACGCAAGTTTTACGATCGGATCAACGCGATTGAAGTCACGGTTGACCTTGAGCACGCCGATAAACCACACGTTGAAATCAATGTTTCGGCGGAGTCGGCCCCCGATTTTATCGCAACCGCCACAGCACCGACGGTTCTCGCTGCTTTGGATTCGGCGATTCAAAAGGTTGAGCAGCAAGTTCGCAAGCACAAAGAGAAGGTCACGGATCACAAAGTGGTTGGTCACAAGCACACGCCGATTCCAGAGCAATAGAAGTTTCCGTGCTGTCGACTCGTTTTTGTTTTATAGTTGAATACTTGAAGTTAGTCGGTGGTTGATTTTTTGTACGCCGAGAAAATTCCGGCTCACCACCTTAAGAATGATTGGGAAAAATGAAGTTCTCAGATTTTGTATCTGCTAAGTCGATCCAGGCCGTGCTCACCTCGGGCACGAAAGAAACGGTTATCGCCGAGCTGGTCGACGCCTTAGTTACGGCTGGAAATATTAAATCCGCAGATCGCGATGACATCATCAAAGCGATTATGAAGCGTGAAGAGCTAGGCAGCACCGGCATCGGTCGTGGCATTGCTGTTCCGCATACCAAACATGCCGGCGTTGACCGACTCGTCGGAACCGTTGGCGTAAGCCCTGAGGGGATCGAATTCGATAGCCTCGATGGCCAAAAGGCTCAGCTTTTTTTCCTCTTGGTCTCACCACCGGATCGTCCCGGTGATCATTTACGGGCTTTGGAAAATATTTCTCGACAACTGCGGGACGATACGTTCTGCCGTTTCTTGAAACAGTCCAAAAACACCGAAGACATTATGCAGCTTCTCGAAGAAGCCGACGGCAATCAATTTTCTTCGTAGTCAATTCCGATGATGAGTGATGTGTCTAGCCACGTATTGGTCACCGTGCAAAACCCTCAGGGATTGCACATGCGTCCGGCTGACATGTTAGTCAAAATGGCGGGCCGATTTACGAGCAATATCGTCATCGAAAGAGCTGGACAACAGGTCGATTGCAAAAGCATTCTCGGTATTTTGACGCTTGGTGCCACGCAGGGTTCCGAACTCAAGATCATGGCCGATGGGCCTGATGCCCAACAAGCCATCTCCGAGATTGCTGGCTTGTTCGACCGCAGCTTCGACGAAGAGTAAGTTTCACAACACATTTTAGTAAAGTCGCCATCGACCAGATGCTGGAACTTCAGGGCATCCCTGTATCCCCCGGCGTTGCGATCGGACAAGCCTTAGTTTTCGATCGCGAGGGGTATCAGATCTCACGCAGCCGCGTCGCCAAAAGCGAGGCGGCTCAGGAGTGGCAACGTCTTCAGTCAGCCATCGAGAGCGCTTCCGTTCGACTTCAAAACTCCGCCGAGCAGACCACAGCTCAACTTGGCTCTAAACTCGGAAGCATCTTCTCCGCTCAACAAGCAATGCTCACGGACCGGCGATTGAAGGAAGAGCTTCGTCATTTTGTGCTCGAGCAAAATTTCTCGGCCGAATATGCCGTCAGCGAAGTCCTGAGTGGATACGCGGCGGCCTTCCGTCGAGCCGGACCAAGCTTTCTGGCTGAACGAGCAGCCGATATTCGAGACATTGAACGAATGGTCCTGGAATCGCTGTCGGGCGCGCCAACGGTTACCATGCGAGACATTCATGATCCGGCCATTATTGCTAGTCATGATCTGACCCCTGGCGAAACTGCGGGACTCGATCCACACATGGTTCTCGGACTATGCATGGAGACCGGCGGATCAGGTGGCCACTCAGCGATTGTTGCCCGCGGCATGGAAATTCCAGCCGTCGTTGGTATCGGGCCGTTCTTGGAACTTCTCCGATCGAACGACTCGATCATCGTGGATGGTCACCTCGGACGCGTCATTATCAACCCCGACGAAGAAACGCTGGAACGCTATCAAGTTCGGCGTCAACGTCGGCAATCGATCGCTCGCGAACTCACCGAAATTCGCGAGCTACCTGCATGCACGAGCGATGGCGTCCGCATCGAGTTGATGGCCAATATTGAGTTTCCGCACGAGGCTCAAGCTTGTATCGACCGTGGAGCCGATGGGGTTGGACTTTATCGAACCGAGTTTCTCTACCTAAGCTCTGAGACCGAGCCGAGCGAAGAGGAACACTATCAAGCTTATTCGCAAGTCGCACGGAACCTAGCAGGTAAGCCCGTCGTCATGCGAACGCTTGATCTTGGGGCAGACAAAATGGGGCGAACACCGAATGCTCAGCAAGAGAACAATCCGTTCTTAGGGCTGCGGAGTATTCGACTTTCGCTGCGCAACCCGGTTTTGTTTCGAACGCAAGTTCGAGCCATGTTGCGAGCAGCGACGGAGGGAGATATTCGAATCATGTTTCCAATGATTACCACGCTCGATGAACTTCGTAGTGCTCGTTTTCTATTGCGAAGCGTGGCCGAAGATCTACGAGAAGAAGGGTATGCAGTTCGCGAGGATGTCCCGATTGGCATGATGGTGGAAGTCCCCGCCGCCGTTCTGATGATCGATCGATTTGTTCAGGAAGTCGACTTCGTCAGCATCGGAACGAACGACTTGACGCAATATGCGTTGGCAGTTGATCGTGGCAACGAAGCCGTCGCAGATCTTTACCAAGCATGCGATCCGGCAGTTTTGCGACTGATCCAGAAGACTTGGGAAGTCGCGAGCGCTCAGAACATTTCGACCAGCGTTTGCGGTGAGATGAGCAGCAATCCCGCCATGGCGCTGCTGTTAGTTGGGATGGGAATTCGCATTCTGAGCGTCGCTCCTTCAGCGATTCCAATTCTCAAGAAAGCCATTCGATCGGTTACGTTGGGGCAATGCCAAGCCATGGCTTGGCGCGCTATGCAATTAGGAACGGCTCGAGAAGTCGATGCCTTCCTCCAAAATCAATTGGCAGGCTTAGTTCCGGAAATGGTGCTTCAAGCTTAGCCGTTCAAAACACAATTTTTAAGGAAGATTTAGATTCAAATGAAAAAGGAAATGCTTATCAACGTTTCGCAATCCGAAGAATGTCGGATTGCACTCCTCGAGGACGGTCAACTCGAAGAACTGTACACTGAACGTACCAGCCAACATAATTGGGTTGGTAATATCTACAAAGGGAAGATCGTCAATATCGAACCAAGCATCCAAGCCGCCTTCGTCGATTTTGGCGTTGGGCGTAACGGATTCTTGCACATCAGCGATGTGGAACCACAGTACTTTCGCCAAGGTGGCTACGACCCCGAAGAAATCGCCAAAGCCGAACGCGAAGAAGACGAGGAAGACGATCGCGAAGAAGCGGCTCGTTCGAAAGTCCGCGACGAAGAGGAAGATGACGAAGAGGAAGGCGATGATCGAGGGCCGCGTCGCGGTGGCGGACGGCCACCTCGCGGTCGCCCGCGTCGTAACTTTAGCAGTCGACCTCGTTTCAAGCCACCGATCCAGGAGATCTTTCGACGTGGCGATGAAGTCCTCGTTCAGGTCATCAAAGAAGGCTTCGGCACCAAGGGGCCGACGCTTTCAACCTACATCAGCATCCCTGGCCGTTACATCGTCTTGATGCCAACGCTTGGCCGGGTCGGTGTTTCAAGGAAGATTGAAGACGATGTGGCTCGCCGTAAGCTTCGCCAAACAATGCTCGAACTGGATCCACCCAAGGGTGTTGGTTTCATTGTTCGTACCGCTGGCCAAGATCGAAGCAAAAAGGAACTTGCCCGCGACGTCGCTTACCTGTTGCGACTTTGGAAAATTATCGTCAAGCGGATCGAGAAATCGGATGGTCCTTGCGATATCTATGAAGAAAGCGATATCCTTATCCGAACGATTCGCGACACCTTCACCGAAGACATCGATTCCATCGTTGTCGATCACGAAGAAGCCTATACCGAAGTCAAAGAATTTCTCGAAATGGTCATGCCGCGATTTGTCGATCGACTGCAGCACTATACCGGCCGCGAACCCCTCTTTCACAAGTATAAACTCGAAGCCGAGATTGCTCGCATCCATCAAAGAGTCGTTCCACTTAAGAACGGTGGCTCCATCGTTATCGATCAAACCGAAGCCCTTGTCGCCATCGATGTCAACAGTGGTAACTTTCGAACAGATAGTTCCGCCGAGGAAAATGCGTTTCAGCTGAACATGCATGCAGCCAAAGAAATCGCGCGTCAACTTCGATTGCGCGATCTCGGCGGCGTGATCGTGAATGACTTTATCGACATGGGTAAAGATAGCCACCGACGCAAAGTCGAAAAAACATTGCGCGATGCCATGGAACGCGATCGAGCCAAAACCAAGATCTTACGAACCAGCCCCTTTGGCTTGATCGAAATGACTCGGCAACGCATCCGACCAAGCTTCAAAAAGAGCGTTTACGAAGACTGCCCTTGTTGCAAAGGCCGCGCGGTTGTGAAAACGGCAGAAAGCATGTCACTCGAAGTCTGGCGATTGATTTTGATGGCCTGCGATGTGCCAAACGTAGCCCGAGTTACGGTGAAAGTCCACGAAAGCGTAGCCGCGTACGTGAATAATAAGAAGCGTCGCGAACTTATCGATATCGAAGAATCAGCCGGTGTGAATATTCAGATTCTCGGCAGCGAATCGGCCTTCCCCGAGCACTGCGAAATCGAAGGCCGTGATAAAGACGGCCACATCATGCAATTGCCAATTGTGGCGTAGGCAAGAAACCCTCTCACCAAAAGGTCGAGCCGCTTTCGCGTTACCTCGCCCACGTCTTCGTGGGAGAGGTCGGTCTTTACATATCTTTACCCTCCCGCTTGCGGGAGGGTCGAGCGCAGCGAGGGGAGGGCAACGGTTATTAACGCTACTCGCACCCTCCCCGAAGCCTCGTCCCTCGGCTTCGAACCTCCCAGGGAAAAGCTTTCATCGAGCCGTCAAGGCAAACCGTTGTAAAGACACCTCTCCTAAGTTCTCTTGGGAGAGGCTATCAGTGCTTGGTTGGCCAAAGGGCCAAGACGTTAGCAAACAAGATAACCGTACCGCCAACAAGGATAGGGATGCTTAGATGCTCGTTTACAAGCGGTAATTGGAATAAGTAACTGAGAATGCCCGGCAGAAACAATGCCCAAATGGTGACAAAAACCGGCTCCGTTGTATAGATGACCGCTGCTTGCACGGCCGTCACGTGCGGTTGATACGTGTTCATCCAAGAGAAGGCCAAAAGCGATGGCAAAAAGGCTAAGAGGATGATCAATGACCAATACTGCACATGACAGCTGAGCTGCACGAAACCAGCGATCGGCAGCGATGCGTCGTTCTGTCCACGAACAATACAGAAAAGGAATGCAGATGCGACCGTCACGGTTAGAAACATACCGGGTGTGAAGGCTTCGGCATTGAGCGTCTTGGCAAAGCGATCGATGCACAAGATTTGACAGGCGAAAAAGATCGTGGCAACTGTCGTGAAGGTGTCGCCCTTGGTCCATGCACTCGTCGCATCCGGTGCAAGATGAATTCCATTTGCGTCATAAACAACGAGGCCGGTTAAAAGTGCCACACCGAAGATTGATAGGAGGACACCAACGAGCACAAGCCAAGTGGGTCGGCGTGCGTGAAGCAAAGCGGCAAAGGCCGGTGTGAATACTACCGACAAGCTGGTCAAGAATCCGCTTCGGGAAGCAGGAATCGTCGCCAGCCCCATCGTCTGCATGACCAAGCCGGTTAGAAAGAAAGCGCCAATCACACTCCCCGCCAGCCACTCGCGCGTCGTCGCCTGACGTACGATACGCCAGAAGAAAATGCCGAATAGCAAAAACGCTAACCCAAACCGCGACGCGATAATCCAAGTTGCCGCAGCGATACGAAAGGTATCGGAGTCGATCGAAATACTTTTGGAGAATTGCTGATCCAACTGCAAGTTGAGTGCTTTGGCCGTTGGAAACGACAGCCCCCAAAGCAAATTGACCATGATGAGGAAGGAAATGGCTTTGAGTCTTGGTGTCACGTTATGCCAGACCGTACCAGTGTCGGGCGGACTTGTTCCAAAACCAACTCTGTTCTTCCGGCGAAAGTTCGCTGGCAAGCTGTTCGCAAATTTGCACCCATTGGGGATATTTCGCTTTGAGTAAACATACCGGCCAATCGCTTCCATAGAGGAGCCGTTGGGGTCCGAACGCATTCACAGCAACATCCCAGTATGGCCTAATCGTTTCGATATCCCAAACGCTCGATCGAACCTCAGTCGCCACGCCCGAAAATTTACACGCTACATGGCTTCGTTTTGCAAGTTCGCGAAGGTCACGCTCCCACGACACATCAAACTGACTGGCTTCGATCGTTGGCTTGGCGATATGATCTAAAACGAACCTTTGGGAAGGATGGCGATCCACGAATTCGATCGTCGGCTTAAGATGCTTGGCGTAAATCAAGATGTCATAAACACGATCAAACTCGGACAGCATCGCAACGCCCCGATTGAAGTCTGAGCCCAAAATGAATGCATCATCAGGTTCATCTTGAACAACGTGTCGCACGGCAACCAACTTAGGATGCGACGCAAATTGTTCCAGTGCGGCGCGAATCGATTCACTCGCCAGCGGAACCCAACCGACGACTCCGGCGATAAAATCATTTTGATCGGCTAAATCAAGAAGCCATTCCGTTTCGGCAATGGTTTGACGAGCTTGCACCGAAACAACCCTATCAATCTTTGATTCAAGCATCAACTGCTTGAGGTCGGACGGTAAGAAATCTCGCTTCAATTGCGGCTTGGTAGCGTCAATCCACGAATATTCTTCGGCGGAGTAGCTCCAAAAATGGTGGTGGCTATCAAGGCGCATCGGTACGGAATGGTGAGGCTGGAAGATGGAAACCATTGACCAGATTTCCATCTGGCCATGAGGCCCAACTATATCGCAAGGCGACCGGCGATGTAACCTCGGGATTGGATGCAATGATCTGGTTACCTTCAATTCGCGTCTTGGCAGGTTTCCATTGCTTGTCCTGTCCGCAGATAACAAACCCCTTCAATTCACCCTCTTTGGATTTCAATCCACCGTCAGCGTGACGAAAGGTTATCCGAATCTCTTGGCCACTGATCACGTTGGATACCGGAATGGGACCACTCGTCGAATTCAATTTCTGGCCATAAACATCACCGAGTGCCCACAGCGCCAATCGCGTTCCAACATCTTGTTTGTTCTTCGGATGAATGTCTTTTTCTTCACCCAGGTCGATCGTGATCGCCATGCCCGTCTTCGGTAGTTTGAGCGTTTGCAGCATCCCCTCGCGCACTTCCGACCAGTATTCACCCGGCGCTCCGAAATTGGGGAGCTGTACCCAGGCGGCTGGTAGCTCTTCGCCCCACCGTTTCCGCCAGTCGGTTATCAACAAGGGGAGTTGATGTCGATAGTGTGGACTCTTGCCAGCATGGCTGTTGGCTTCACCCTGGTACCAGATAAATCCTCGCATCGCGAAAGGAATTAGCGGAGCGATCTTGCCATTGAAAAGCCCGCCAATGTCATCCTTTCGATCGCGAACTTCGACCGGATCGCGTGGTTTCGCTGGGAGCGGCTTTTTCGCCGCTTTGGCTGTATCGCGAGCCAATTCCCATTGAGTGAGTTGCTTTTGATAAGCAGCCGTAGCGGCTTCACGATCAAAAGCAGCTTTGTCGGCTTCGCGCCAGTCGAAGAAACCTTTGAGATCCGGCGTCGCCTTTTGCGTTTCGCCATCCATCCAAGCTTCGATGGGGGTACCACCCACCGAGGAATTGATCAAGCCGATCGGAACGTTGAGTTCTTTGTGAATCGCTTTTCCGAAGAAATAAAGCGTTGCCGAGAAAAGACCAACCGATTCGGATGAGCAAAGCTCCCACTTTCCCTTTCCATCGCGCTGGGCTGTTCTGGCGGATGCGGAGCCTTCTTTGAAGCAACGGATCAAAGGAAAGTTGGCATCGGCTTGTTCCTTTTCAAAATCACGAGCTCGGCTTACGGTCATCGCCATATTCGATTGTCCAGATCCAAGCCAGACCTCACCAACAAGAATGTCATTCACATCGATCGATTTATCACGCGATTCGACTTTCATGGTTTGGCCCGTTGCATTGGCGGCCAGTTTGTCTAGTTTGACCAGCCATTTACCTTCGGCTGTTGCCGTCGCGGATTTCGTTTGGCCAGCGAAGTTGACGGTCACTTGTTTGCCCGGCTCAGCCCAGCCCCAGACCGGAACCAGTTTATCGCGTTGCAAAACCATGTGATCTGAAAAGAGGCAGCCAAGTTTCAGTTCAGCGGAAAGGCTAAATTCAGTCTGGAATAGAAAGCAGACTAGCGTTGTAAGGAAAGACCGTCGAGAAAATCGGTAGTTCATAGCCATACCATGTAAAAAGGTGGGAGGAAAACCATCGGGGTGAGAGCATCAATCGTACACGGACCATGCGCTGTCTCGCAATCGAAATCCTATTAAAGTCACTGTACGTTGAGGCTGAGGTGCTCGGAGAACTTCGCACTTTAGGATCAGTAATTTTCAAGTGATCGTATCCTCGCCCGCTTGCGCATTGGTCTCTATACATCTTTTACCCTCCCGCTTGCGGGAGGGTGAAGGTTAGATCGGTAAAAGATGTATAGAGACCAATGCCCGCGTGCGGACGAGCAAGTTCTCCTAGCCGATTCTGGATTCACTTAAAATCGGCTAGTGCTTCAGACCGAGATGGATAAACGCAGGGGGAGACATGGAAAGCTTAACTATGATATCGATGTTCCAACTCACTCTGCAGCGCGGCGGAGCCGATCCAGCAACGCTCGACCTAACCCCGTTTCATCCACGATCTGGCACCAAATCGTTTTGATTCCAAGTGTGTCGCAACGTCGAAAAAAATCGAACAGGGAGCGACCATATTCTGAATCGTCTTGGCAGTGTTTGCTGAGTGCAAACGCATCGATCTTGGCTGGCTGCAATCCAATGTAGGCGGTTGGCTCGTTGCTATTAATGACTGCTTGATCGGGATGTTGGCACAGCCGTACGGTAGCCGTCGGTTGATAGTGGCGATGACGTAGGCCAGGAGAATTGACCGATTGATTATCGGTACGAGTTCGCAAAACAATGGAGGGTTCGATTTGTTGTAGCTGTTCGAGGGTAATACTGCCACTGCGCAAGACCGTCGGGATAGCGTTCGTGAGATCGAGAACGGTACTTTCGAGACCAATAGCAGATGGTTCATCGCAAACGATAGCATCGACGCGACTATCGAGGTCTTCGAGAGCCGCTTGCCAGGTGGTGGCACTTGGCCGACCAGAGCGATTGGCGCTGGGAGCAGCGATGGGCAATTGAGCGGCCTCCAAAATTCGGCGAGCTGTAGGATGAGCTGGAAAGCGTACGGCGACTGAATCTAATCCAGCCGTCGCAATCGAGGTAATGATCGGTTTTTTGCGAATGACGAGTGTCAGGGGCCCTGGCCCCAATTCTTCGATGAGGCGATACGCCAAAGCGGGAATACTGGAACAATAGTCTTCCAGTTGGGCCGGGTGAAAAAGATGAATAATCAAAGGATTATCCGACGGCCGACCTTTGGCTGTGAAGATGTCAGCAATCGCTTTGGGGTTGGTAGCGTCCGCGCCAAGACCGTAGACCGTTTCGGTCGGGATGACGACGGTGCCGCCCGAGCGAAGGATTTGGGCCGCTTCGAGGTAATCGGCCGGGGAAAGTTGACGAGTCATGGCAATTCCGCCCGGTTCTCGTGTGGATTGGGCTTGCGAAAAAAGGGTTCGATAACCACGCTGGTAACCTTGTAAGTTTTCGACGCTTTTCAGGTGAGTAATGCAAGGTACTTGGACACCGACATCGTGGCAATCGTATCCGATTGTGCAGCAACCGAAGTATGACGATCCCGTTTTATTGGCAGATGTCTTACGCGAGCTGGAAAAACTGCCCCCATTGGTAACGAGCTGGGAAGTCGATCGCCTTCGCACTGATTTGGCTTCGGCGCAAGAGGGAAAGGCTTGGTTGCTCCAAGGGGGCGATTGCGCCGAGACGTTTGAGGGCTGCGAAGCGGAGCCGATTGCCAGCAAGCTCAAAGTTCTTCTCCAGATGAGTCTCGCGATCATCTTTGGAGCTCGATGCCGAATCATTCGGCTAGGTCGGATGGCCGGGCAGTACGCCAAGCCGCGGTCGTCGGATACCGAGACGCGTGGCGATGTGACCCTGCCATGTTATCGCGGTGATATCGTCAACAAAAACGACTTTACATTGGAGTCCCGTCGGCCCGATCCGCTGCTGCTTTTGAGAGGTTATGAGCGTTCGGCCCTGACCATGAATTTCATTCGTGGTTTAAGCGAAGGCGGATTTGCCGACCTGCATCATCCTGAAAACTGGAATCTAACGTTCGTCGATCAAGCGACCGGAGAAGTTGCCAAACGATATCAACAGTTAGTTGGCTCATTGGGGAACGCGATTCGTTTCGTTGAGACGATCATGGGAAGCGATCATCAAGAGCTGAAACGCGTTGACTTCTATACGTCACATGAAGCCCTACACCTAGCATACGAATCGGCTCTGACTCGAAAGAGTGTCCGTCGGACAGGCTATTACAATCTTTCAACGCATGCACCGTGGATTGGTGATCGGACACGCGCCATGAATGGGGCCCATATCGAGTATATGAGTGGTATTCGGAATCCGATTGGACTCAAAGTTGGCCCTTCTTTGTCTCCTGATGAGCTCGTCGATTTAGCGAAGCGGTTGAATCACGACAATGAGCCAGGTCGATTAACCCTTATCCATCGAATGGGATGCAGCAAAATTGCTAAACATCTACCAAAGATGATTGAATCGGTTCAAAAGGCCGGACTCAAGGTCCTATGGATTTGCGACCCGATGCATGGAAATACGGTTTCAACAGCCCATGGTAGAAAGACGCGGCGATTCGGGGATATTTGTGACGAATTGAAACAAGCCTTCGAAATTCACGAATCACTTGGTTCGCGACTCGGCGGAGCTCACTTGGAGCTGACCGGTGAAAACGTAACCGAGTGCGTCGGTGGGGCTGGTGGTTTAACAGAAGCCGATTTGGAATCGGCTTATCGTACTCAGGTCGATCCGCGCCTCAACTATGAGCAGGCTCTTGAAGTCGCGTTTGAGATAGCTGAGCATCTCAGCAACGCCCATAAGAAGATGGTGCCCAATGCGTCGTAGTACCACTTGAGCCTGAGGCGCTAGCCGATTTCTTTGTCTACGGATACGCACAAAAAATCGGCTATCGCCTCAGGCTCAAGCTAAACTTTCGTTGCGTCGATGAGCTTTTATTTTAGCGTTGGCGAAGTTTGGATTCTTCGCGAGCCTTCTTCATGGCCGCCGTTTCGTTGGCGAGTTTGTTTTCCGGGCCAGCTGGGAAGTATTGAATGTCATCATCCAAATAGTAGGCGCTTGGAAGCGTTTGACCCGCGATCGAAACCTGGCAGCCAGTCGATGTCGCTAGACTGCCTAGAATCCCAAAACCAATAACAACGACAGCAAGCCTTGAGGTGGTTGGTTGCTTGTTCATAGCGAGTCCGACTCCAAAAATATCGATGAAGATGAGACCATAATGCTGGTCCATCTATTTAATCGGCCTCCAACAAAATTAGCTTGAGTGAAACTGTAGTGAATGTGGCGACTATAATGACCTTATCGTTTGCTAGCGTTTTTGACTTAGTGCCGACGCTTCCCAGGCGTTTTCGCAATCATCAGACGAGGAAGGCCGAGATCGGAAAGAGCCGTATGTCACGCCACACTTCGTCCATTGTGATCGCGATTGTTTTTGGTCTCGTCGCCTTCGTCGATACGACGAAGGTTGTTGGCCAATCCGGAGGCGCACGACGCTATCCGACCGACGAATACTATACCAGCCTTAAAATGCTTCGTGACGGAAGACTTCCAGAAGCTCAGCACGGTATGGAAACCGCCTTGAAGAAGTCCCGTCATGCTCGCGACGAGATTGGGATCGACGCTGTTCCTGTCATGATTCGAATCGGCGAGTCTCTATACTTGCAAGGGTTCCACGAAGAAGGACTCGCCCAGATCGATGCCGCACTTGCTGCTTCAAAACGTTGTCGGCAGTGGACTCAGCTGCTCCGGCCGAATCCCTTTTCGATTCGCGGTTTTGGGAACGAATCGCGTGGCATTGTTTGGCACACGGTCGGCCGCAAAGCACAACTAGGAACGTTTCCAGATGTCTGGCCGGTCGCTCTTGGGACTGGGAAGATTTTGCACGAACTTCCTAGTGAGAATCTTTCCAGTGGCGAAATCGTTCGATTCGACATTTTTGAACTTTATTTGGCCCAAGCCCGCGGACTTTGGCTTCGCAACCGAACCTTCAAAACGATTGGTCCGGATCTGCTCGAAACACGCGAAGCCATCGATGCGTTCCCAGAACTTCGAGCCGATGTTCCGGAAGTATTTCAACGTTCGCATTCTATCTGTCGTGGTTTGGCATTGATGGGGAAAGGAGAGCTTGAGGAAGCCAAAAAGATCTTGAAAGATAGTCTTGAGGTTCAAGGCGGATGGGATCATCCACTAACGGCTGTTGGATTACTTGGACTAGCTGATATTGCGCTCCACCAAAATGATATGAGTACCTCCTATTCACTATTGATGGATGCTTCTGTTTATTTCGCTCGTCATGAACAACATGAATGGCTTGTCGAGGTCGCCGAAATGCTTGCGACAGTGGGTGTGCTAGAACGCCGACGCGGTACGTTTGAGGTGTTGGAGCAAATAACAGCTTGGGCAAAACCACGAAGCTATTTGGCTCATTCGGGAACCATGGGAACGTCCGCTGTACTAGCGATGGATCTCGCGAACGATTCGGTGGCAGAGAGTTTGGCAACACAGTCACTTCGTCCAATAAGTAAGAGTCTTGGACCAACATCTCGGACTCGTGAACAAGCCACGTTTGTCCAAGCTCGTCTGGCATTGAAGCGAGGTTTCTTCGAAGATGGGCTCGCCAAACTTGAAGAAGTGGCTTCATTGCTGCGAGGGAACGAAGAAAAGGGTCCGCACTTTTCTTACCTGATTGAATTGCGCCGCGTCTTGGCCTTGTTAAGCAACGGGCAATTGTCGTCCGAGAAAGCAAATCTGCATTTGAATCGCTTGCTGGATGGTCCAAGCGAAGAAGCGTGGCGGACAGATCCGATCGAATGCTCCGCCGCGATTCTCCTTGATTTGACCAAGTATGGCGAAGCCTGGCTTGAATCGATCGAACGATTGAATGATCCGAAAGCGATGATTATGGCTTTTGACCGTCTTCAGTCGATTCAACAGCGCCAGCGACTGCCGATGTCGGCTCGCGATTTGGATCTTCGCTTGCTTTTTCATTCACCCTTAGATCGATGGGATGAACAAACCCGAATTGAACTTTTGAAATTGCGAAAAGGATTGCCGAGCATCGATCAATCGGCAAACGCTATCGAGCTTCAAATCGAGAAGGCTCGATCGATCAAATCCATCGAAGCCAAGAACTGGACGACGGATGAGAAGGTGTACTGGAGCCAACTTGCGAAACAATGCGATGATCAGGAATCGCGATTAATGGAAGCCTGTACTCAACGGCGCTATATTCCCCAAGTCTTTCCCAAAAAACTCTCGATTCAATCTTTGAGTGAGAATTCGCGTGCTGTGCTCGGTTTTTTTCGTTCGTCGAAGAAATTCTATGGCTATGCGTTGATCGATGGCACCGCCGAGATGTGGATTATTGAGCGACCCGATGAAGCGATGGTCGTTTATCGAAATCTTTCGAAATCGCTGGGCATCAATGGATCCCCTTCGCAAGTACTCGACTCGCTCACTCGCAACGATTGGCTAACGACAGCCAAGGCCCTGCGAAGAGCCCTCGTTCCAGACGCTACATGGAAGCGATTGGAAACCGTTGAGCAGCTCGCGATCATCCCCGACGATTGGCTATGGTACATACCCTTCGAGCTTTTTCCTAAGTTAAACTCGCGAGTGGAACAATCACTCATCGCTTCCTGTGCAATTCGTTTTGCGGCTACGCCTAGCCTTGTAAGTTCAGGCAAGCCGAGTGCCAATCCGCGATCGCTGATCGTTCATCAACCGTTATTCTTTTCACACGAGAAAGAGACCGATCGGTCCATGGTTCAGGATTTGCAGACTGCAATGGGCGATGCGCAACAGGTCGAAAGTCCCTCGAAAGTCCATGCGACGCGGTGGTCACGTATTCAGTTTGATACGGTCCTTGTAGCCGCAAGTACGAAATCCCAACTTGGACAACCTTTTGCGGCGATGGCGTACGATAGTCAAAGCGCCGCTAGCTTGCGCACGTGGTTGAGATTACCGATGCATTCGCCAAATACGCTCGCATTGATTGGCAATGAAATGCCAACGGGACGCACGGTTGACGCTCATGGGATCGAGGTCTCGAGAATTTTATTCTGCCTCGCCGCAAGTGGTAATCAAACGTTACTACTCAATCGGTGGCCATCGCGCGGTGAGAGTTCTCAATTGTTGATGAGAAACTATGTTGAAAGTTCGCAGTACCTTTCACCAGCGAATGCTTGGCGTCGATCGGTGCTGTCAATCTGGGCAACACCGCTTCTCGAAAATAATGAATTTCTCCTCACTCCCGAGCGAAAAGATCGCGAGTCGATGCTTGAGAATCTGAATGGTCGACATCCCATTTTTTGGGCCAATACGATGGTCGTCGAACAATAGAAAATTGACAGATTCAATCGTTCCGAAACGACTCTTCGGTATTCGAAATTCGTATTGCCTTAAAGAATGCAGGTTTGAATCCTACTATTCTAGAGATCCCTCCGCGACGAGAAATCATTTTAAGCGAGACGAATCGCTTTTTCGAATATACGATTGCAATGACCGCAACGAACGGTAGTGTCCCAGTCGTCACACCGCGAGAAAATGCACCGACCAAGATGAGTAAAACACAGAGTAGCGTGAGTACTACTTGGTACGTTCGATAGACTCGCAATTCTTTTTTTGTCCGATACCAGTAAAGTGTCGTAATGCGATGCTTTTGTGAATTGAATGAATAGACGCTAAAACCAATGAATGCCGAGAGCAAGATGGCTAGCAACTGAAGTCTATAGGGTCGATACGCAAGCGAAGTATTTTGTTGCAAGAAACCACTCCAGAAAAAGACACCCATCATCGGGACCAGCGCCAGGGCATAGAGCATCCGATCGCCCAACGATTGTCGTCTAAGCTTCGTGGTATGCAACTCAACGTCGTCGCGACTGCCCGAGACGGCACATACTGGTGGTAGCCGGATCTCATCGCCTCCGATGATCGTTAGTCCGTCGACGAGGAACTCTCCGTTTTCAAAAACAGGAAGTGGCTTTTCATTGGCCGCCGAGGGAGATTCATAGGGATTCACTTCGTCGCTCACAGGGCAGAACTACCTTTTCTCCGCCGCCCATACGATCCCTCGAATGAGCGTATCGAGGAATACCTTGTCGGAGAATGTGTCGTTCGAGTGGCCGAAGGTTGTTCCAAAAACGCGAGCTTTTCCATACTGATTTGTCCAAAACACGGGATGCTCATCGTTCGTTTTCTCACTGGTTGAGACAGCTAAGGCTTTTGCGTTTGGCCAAAGCTTCTCGATAATATAGAGCTCGTCCTTGGGTGATTTATAGTCCGCCGGGAAACCTTGCATGATCGGATGCTGCGAATCGACAACCCGAATCGGATAGTGGCTCTGATGGTCGTGCTTGCGACTGGTGACTCCAAGAAACTCACGCCAATCATCAATCGTCGCTGCACGGTACGTGTGCATGGCACAGTGAATCACAACCGCGTTCGCACCCGCGGCATGACTCTTGGTAATGCGCCGAATATAGTCGGGATCGGTTGTGTTCGCGAAGCACTCGTTGTGAATCACGACATCGAAGCCAGCGGCCCAATCTTCGCGATCATATAGCGCGATCTTGGCTTCGGTACCGGTGCCACCGTCGTTGACGACGGTCCAGTCGATGGCAACGCTTCGATCCTTCGCTGCAAGTTGCATCCCCTTGGCTTGGAAGTCGTAGTCGTGACAACAGCCGCCGGTGATAAGAAGTGCTTGGATCGGTTTCTTGTCTATCGACGATTGACCGTGCGAAATACTTGTTTGAACGAGTAATGCGAAGGTGAGCCAATAACAAAGGAAGCTTGTGTTACAACGCGTCGACATGGTGTTATTCATCGTTGATAAATAGGGAGGTAATGGTACTTAACGGAGAGACTCAGAATTGCCAGGCTGGTCGAGTAAACGACACCGGGGCCATTTTCTTCTCCCCCTTGTGCAACCCAACTGCCATCGGCAAGCTGTTTTTCAAGCAAGATTTTTTCGACTAACTCTTCGGCTTGTTTGGCATATTGGTTGCCGCGTTGATGCATGCCTTGTGCGTAGTAGTAGGTACCGTAAAAAAAGAAACGGTCGCCCCATTTTGGCGGATTAGCCAAAAGCCAATCGCTGGCAGAAACGACTAATGGCGAATCGTATCGTCCACAGACTTGGAGCGCCAAGAGTCCGGCGCTCGTCATGGTGTAAGTTGGGTTTTTTTGATTCGCCGTATAAGAAAAACCGCCAAGTGGTTCCGTCGGTCTGCCTTGTCGATCCAAGGGCGCGGTAAATGAACGCTCGAGATACTCGACGGCATCTTCAATGGCTACGCTTGGAACTTCCAAGCCATCATTCTTGGCCGAACGCAAAGCCATGAGTTGCCAAACGCTCACCGAGAGATCCGAATCAAGTGCATCAGGCTGATAACGCCAACCACCGCGATGCATTTGGCCTTTCAAAACCTGTTGCGAACGGAGAATGAGATCGATTCCATCGCGACAGCTTCGATAGATCCGAGCATCCTGAGCCTCATCGGCACCCATCCCAACCATCTCTGTGAGCATGAGAGTCACAATTCCGTGTCCATACATCTTCGAATCGTCTCGATGACCAAAGTACCCTTGCTTATCACGAATGTCATCGCGAAGAATGTATTCGAGAGCCTTGTTCATAGCTCGTCCACGTGGCGTGGGATCACTAACGGTCGTCCCGACTGATGCCATGGCCATGATCGACAGAGCCGTCATGGCTGTTTCGTGAGCGCGATCCGTAATGGCGCCACTATCTCGCTGTTTCGTCAGTAGGTAGTTGATAGCTTGATCGACGGCCCGATCGATGGGTGCATCTTGAGTTTCCGCGAGCACAACGAAAGGCATTTGAAGCCAAACGAGAATGGCGATGACGCTCATCCAATGTCGTCGTACTCTCCGAGTCTGTCGCCGTACTCTCCGAGTCTGTCGCCGTTCTCTCCGAGAACGAAGCGGGTGATGCAAGTGATGCGGGCGATTCAAGGCGTCTTCGATAACGAATACCTTTCGTTCCGTCGTAAAAGCACATTCATTCTGCGAACAACGACCGACGTTTACGCTACTCATGGTGATGACGCTCTACGTTTCGAGAGTCGTCGATAGTACTCTTCGATTTGAAGCCGATAGAAGGCCGGAATATCTTCCCGACTTCCTTCGCGAGCATCTTCGGCGGTTTGCTGGCGAAGCTTACCCCAGTCTTCGATATTCAATATTTCCACAGCGGGAACGGACCCGGCGATTGACTTGCTCGATTGCTGTGAGGAACGCGATTGGGATTCGGACGAGCCCGATCCTGGAACCGCTTGCGCGGTGGACTCCATCGCTTGTCTCTGCTGATTCATCTCGGCGGTTAGACGCTCGGCTGCTTCCGAGAGTGTTTGCGATGCATCCTTGGGTGACGACTCACTTGGCGAACCAGAAGCTCCGGACTTAGCCTGCTTCCCTGCTGATTCACCTGATTTCGCATTTTGTTGCCCGCTTTGAGCCTGCTGTTGTCCATTTTTCGGCATATTCAATAAGTGATCGAGTTCATCCAACATCCGCGCCATCTCCTGCGGGGACAGCAATGCGCTTTGAGAACCTTCGGTCGACATTCGAGCTTCCATTTTCGTTTGTTCCGCTCCGTTTGACTTTCCGGCAACCGCTGTTTTTAAAGCCTCTGCTTGCTGACGAATCGCATTTTCTGCCGCTCGCAATGCTTGTTGACTTTGAGAAGTCGCCTGAGAATTTACAGCATTGTTCGTAGATGTCGCAGCCGTCGACTGGGTCGCATTCGCTAACTCTTGACTGGCTTGTTGCATACTCCCCTGAGCGATGTTGGCTACCTGCTCGGCTTGCTGGCTAAGCATTTCGCCTTGTGAGTTTTGATTCAAGCGATCTTCATGACGTGCAGCACGGGCTAATCCCTCCGCGGCATTGGCGACATTGGTTTGGAGTCCTTGGTGATCTTTGGTAGCCTGCGTCATCGCTTCCAATGACGATTCGGCACGTAGCCCTTGAGTCGTTTTCTCAGCGGCTTCGGCTAGTGCATTCGCTGCGTTCCTCGCCGTCTTGGCCGCATTCATCGCTACGCGAGCACTCAGCTCGGCTGCAGCATTCGGTTTCGTGAACGGCTTCGATGTTTCCAACTGAATTTCTTCACGGCGTTTCTTCATCGAATCGAGTCGTGTCAGCATGGAATCTTGTTCCGCTTTTTTCGCCGCGACATGACGACGCGCGGATTGGATGGCGGCCTCGCTCTCGGCGACTGTCTTACGATAAAGTTCATCGGTAGGACTGGTGTCCAGTTGTTTCTTGGCCTCCCTGAGATTCTTTTCAAGTAGATCCAGACTCTGTTCGGAAAGTCTTAAGCTCTGTTGGTTATTGCGTGTTGCTTGTTGAAAATCGCGTTCTTCGTTGAATGCCCGTTTGATATCTTCATCGCGATACTTGCTTTGCCAGTCAGACATCTCGCGTTTTAATTGCTGTCTTTGAGCGTCGCTAACGATGGTTGTTTTATCGGCCGATTCCGAAAGTGCCTGCGATTGGCGAGCCGTAACCCCACTGTAAACTTCCAATGCAGAATGAAGTTTCTTCGCGCCCGCAAGAATTTGTTGCAGCGAGCTGGTGGAATCGATCGCGTTCGACCGTTCCGTCTTTTTGGACAACTCGTTAGTCATTTGTTCGGCTAGCTTCGCTGCATCTGCTTCGAATGCTCGTTCGGCGGTAGCTTTTACTCGCGGAGCCAATTCGTGGGTGATTTTCTCGGCCGCTTGGGCGGCGCGTTTAACTTCCTCCTTAAATTGTTCTTTCATGGCTAAGAATGCTTCGTCGGAATTCTCGATCGCGACATTCAAATCGTTCTCTTCGTTGGCCGTGAAATCTAAGGTTTCTAGGGCATCCTTGACCGCTTCGCGAGCAATTTCCGAAAGTTCGGCTTGCATGGGTTGGTTTCGCTTCAATTCCTTCTCAAGTTCTGCCATGACACGCTTGGGATCGATGGTCGCCAGCCTACGCAAGCGATCCGCATCATTGTGAGCTTGATTCATTTCAGCATTGGCGGCCATCTCATCTGAAATTTTTGCAATACTTTCTGGGGACGGTCCTTCGTCGGTGCGAGGCCCGCTTGGAATGTTTTGAAGCTTAGCCAGCTGCTCGAAATGTTCGGCTAATTTTTCCATTGAAAGCGCGGCATCCGTCTGGATTTTTGCCGAAGACGATAGCGTTTCCATTGCATTGCCGTCCTCTGCCTGTTTCACCAGATCAAACGATTCGGCCATTCGTTGACGGGCTCGATGTGTTAGGCCAATTGCGGTATCTGCATCGCGGGCAACACGCGAATTGTTTTCATTCATCACGTTTTGGCGGCTGGCTAAATCGGCAAGTCCATCGCGCAGTTGTTTCATCGGCGGTTCATTGCTTTGCATGGACTGATCCAGCTGTTGAATTCGAGGTCGAACATCTGGGACTTGCTTTTGTTCGAGCGCTTGCGCAAGTTGCTCGGTTTGATTAGCCGTATGTTGAATCTGCTTGGCCGCATCGCGGGCTAGCTGAGAAACATTGGGCGATAAGGCCGATAAATCCTCTCGAGCTTGTCGAGCAACGGCGTTGAGGGCGGTCATGGATTCGTCGAGATTCTTACGGAGCAAGTCAAGCTCAGGTGCGGCCGAGGCGAGTGAGTCACTACTCCATCGACGAGGCGTAATTTTATCGTCAATGTGCTTCAAAGAATCACGCCGCAACGATTCTTCGAGCTGAGCGATCGCTGGACTATCAATCTGTGCGTCGCGCATCGCTTTCGTCGCATTGTGAAGCTGTTGTTGAAAAGCTTCCCATGCGCGAGGTTGCTCGAACTGGGCTCGAAACGATCCCGCTTCCCAACGTTCGACATCGTATACTTGATTCAACGTTTTTAAGGCTTGCTGCGCCAAATGCAAAGCGTCGAGTTTGCCGACGGTTTGCTCAAGCTGATCGATCCGTTTGGCAGCTGCCTGAGGATCGATCTGCCGATCCTGCGCAATGTTTTTTGCAGCTCGGTACGCTTCACCCAAATCGGCAATATATTGGTTATCGCCGTCGTTGCGAGATTGTTGCATTTCGCGATGCGCCGTAAGCTGCTCCATCGCCGGAAGATCACGATCTACGATCATTTTCTCGAAAGCATCTCGCGATTGAGGCTCCGTAAACTTGTTGAGCGAATCAGCCAATTGATCCAGGACCTTAGACGGACTGCGGGCCTTGTCCGCTAAACTATCGCGAGCCTTGAGCTGTTCGGTGTCCAAAGCAGAATCAATGCTTCCGGCGTTTTGATGTTTTCGCAGTTCATCAAGAACTTGATCTGCCAAACGTTGACCTTCAGCCACGGTGATCTTGGCTGGTCGGTTGCGCTCCGGACGACCGGTGGCTTCGATAATCTTGGAAGCTTGTGTGTCGAGCCAATCGAGCCATGTTTTTCCGGCTTTTTCGCTCCGATTGCGCAAAACGGGTAAGTTTTCACGCAACATCTCTGCGAGATCTTGCATTTGACGAGCGACAAGGGCCTGACGACGACGATACTGTTCTGGCTCAAGTGTGTGCATCGTATTCTTGAGCTCTTTCTGGTAACCATAGAGAACCTTCAGATCTTGCCCAACTTGGCTGATGACGTCATGGCTTACTAAGTCGCGTGACCGCTTCGACAAATTAGCGGTATCGGCGACAATCTCGGCGATTTGTTGGGATGCTTCCTCAAGCGGATGGTCGGTCGGTTTTCGAGAAAGGCTAGCCAGCTTTTGACCACTTTCGGTTTCGAGCCGCGAAAGATTTCTCGCAATGAGCTCATGCTCTTCGGAGGCAACCGCGTTCTTGATCTCCGGAAGCTGTTCAACGATTCGACTGCGAATTCGAGATGATTCTCGCTTTACCGTTTCGGCAAACGATTCTATGGAATCGGCGACATGCTTCTTGGCTAGCTCACTCGTCGGTTGTTGCTGGAGCATTTCACGGCCCTTTTCCACTTCGTCGGCTTTGACACGAAGTTCCTCCTCGACGGCCTCGATCATCGACACAATTTCTGATCGCTTCTTCAATAGATCCTGTCGTTTCGGATCGAGCGTGACGCTGGAAACGACCAACTCAATCGGGTCGGTCGTGGTGGATTGCCCACGCCGATCGGTAGCCACGATATCCGTCTGAATGACATCGCCTGGCTGCACATTGAGCGGAAGGATGTCGGTTCGAAAACTTATGGACTCTTCCGGTTTTGTCGGAAGCGGTCGTTCGATAACCTGCCAGTCGCCACGGCCAATTCGAATCCGTTGCTTCAAATCGGCCAACGGAACTTCGTCTTCGATAAAAACAGCCATATCCAGCAACTCATCTGCTTTGACTGGGACGTTCATTTGGCTCGGCGTTTGCCAACGAACGCGCGGCGATTTGTCTTCAAGTGCCACAATCGAATAGGTAGGGCTAAATGCGTTATTGAAACCCGTTTCGGTCGCTACCAGTTCTGCCCGGTAGGTCGCCGAAAAATCGATCGGAACACTGGCCGTAAGTCGCCCATCGCCGGCACGCTCCAGCACGACACGTATATCGCCATTATCCGACACACGCGACTTATCCTTAGGCCGGATAATCAATTCACCATCGACCTTCGCTTGATTCGTTTCAATCGATAATTTTGCGACCGTTCCGGATAAGGCTTGAAGATCTCCCTTTTCGCTCTGAAAAATGGTATTTGCGAGCTGCGAGTACTCAGGAAACTTATATTCGATTTCAAACGTCTTCACGCTCGGTCGAGGTACCGTTTCGAAATCATGCCATGCTGAAACGGCATCTTCCGCAACAACACGAAAACGACTCCGTCCTAAAGGTGGGGTGTAGTGAGCCTGAAACAAATGATAATGCTTGGAAGATGTTGGCGGTTGCAATGGGTTCGTCGAATCGGTAGTGACTCGCGATTCCAGATCGGTTCTGCTCGAGCTCTCGCGCGTTGCCGATTCAATAACTTGCAGATTGGAAGCCAAGTGCATTGGCAACTGTCGTCTTGCGTCGAGGTCTGCATCCAAATGTACGATCTCAAGTTGAACGTCCTCCGGACGACGTCCGTGCACCAATGCTTGAACCGAAAGAATGTCATCTTCCGGAACGAATTGGCTATCGGAAGTCGGCTGGACAATTTCGATGGCATAACGTGAAACGCGACCGATGTTCACCATGGGTAACAAGACTCGCCCCAGTCTCGTTGGCATGTAAAGGGATGGCCAACAGCAAAGAATGCCGACCGTCAGTAATGATCCTACGAACAACCAGACCCAAATTCGGATCAAGGTCCAAGGAAGAATTTTGCGTATCTCAACAGCTTCCATTCGTCGTGCGACGCTGCGTTGCAATGCCTCTCGAAAGGCGGGGGAACCAAGCTTCTCCGTTTGTTGTTCGAGCTCAACGGCCGCGACCAATCGTTCCTTGAGTTTTGGTTCGACTTGTTCGAGATGTTCGGCTAGCCAGTGTTTGGAGCTAGCCTTGAGCCAGGGCCGAATCACGAGTGCGGCAAATACGACAGCGGCAAGAGAATATACAACAGCCGCCATCGTCCATCGCGAGCTAGCAGGAAATACCCACCAGGCATCCGCCACGGCACAAAGGATCGTTGCTATGAGAAGCATGATCGCCCCAGCTGCGAACCCACGGGCAAGCAACAGCCAGTTACGGCGTCGGCGAAACTGTTCCATACGGCGAAGAGTGATCGAATGCATAAACTCTATTCTAGCCCAGAATTGCCAAGCAAACTTGACGAAACAGGATGTCTACCCGCGAAGCGGCACCGACGTAGGGTGGCCTGATGAAAGTCTTATTCAGGCTATCGCAAAACAATCTAAGAGTATCTCCTCCCCTCGCCCATTCTTATGGGAGAGGGGACGGGGGTGGACTGATGAAAATGCATTCGCAGCCAAATCGCCACTATCCGTACTCTTTCTCACCCTCGCCCCAGTCTTCTGGGGAGAGGGGGCGGGG
>JANOAI010000088.1:0-6693 GCA_031411055.1 Pirellulaceae bacterium | reverse complement strand
ACGTTGCGATGGCCGATTCTTCAGATGGAGCACGTCTCAGATTTGTTTGAGCAAGTTGTTGGGCCCGCAATTTTTTCCCTTGGTCTGTCGAGTCGATTAAGATCAAAGCGAGCTGGTCGGTTACTTGAGGATCGGCTGGATTCGCATCATGCAATTCTGAAAACGCCAATTCGGCTTCTTGAACTTTACCCAGGAATCGAAGAGCGTACGCATCCAGAAACTTCATTCCGAAACTATCTCGCGTGTCGGGACTTGAAGCTTTGATGAGCGTTCGAGTGGCTTCAGCCCGATCCTGCGCCAAGAGCCATTTCGCGTACTCGAACCAGTTGCTGGCGCTAACGGTTTCTTTTTGCTTGATTCCATCCTGAAACCATTTTTCCGCTGTTTTTACTTTTTCGGGATCCAAAGAACTGGAGACAGCCATGGCCATCGTAAGCTCCGGTTGTGAAAGATTTTTGTCGCGTTCACGCGCCTTCTTGAGCAACTCAAAGCCTTCATTCAATTTGTCCTTTCGGACTTGAATTCGCCCTTGAGCCCACAACGGATAGCCTGACTTCGGAAGCAATTTTTCCAGTTCTTGGAAAAGCTTTTCCGCGGTTTCGATATCGCCTCGGGCTTCGGCCGTTTCAGCTCGAAGCTGTGTCAATCGCGTTGAAAAATCGTCCCGACGAGCTTTGCTGAGTGACGAATTTCCGATCAAGATCAGGGCTTCGCGAAATTGAAGCCAAGCGTCCGATAGTCGTCCCGTTCGAAGACCAATCTCTCCAAGTGATGCATGCGCTTCAGGGTCTTGATCGTTGCTGCGAACATAGTTCTCCAATCGCGTCATCGCTTCCATGTATTGACCGTTCTGAATCAAAAGCCGCGCCATCATGACATCGACCTTTGGAAGATCTTTCGAATCTTTGTAGGCTTCATTGAGAAGCGCTTCGCAGCCTCGAAGATCGCCGCGTCGAAAAGCCATGATCGCGCTGTTGGCTTTTGCATTCTTGGTAATGAGCTCCGAAACTTCTTTGTTCTCTTGGGCGTTGTCACCAAAGGTCAGCGAAACATCAGCCTTTGTCTCGGCGACCCAACAAAACGCGATAAAAGCAACAAACAAGCATCTTGGAGTTAAACGGAAGTACATTACCCGGTGATCCGAAGTGAGGAAGTGTCAAGAATCAACCAAGCAGAGCTCGGCCAATAAGAATGGTACATCCTCAAGATGGTATCAAATTCACGATGTTTCGCAGCAACTGCGTGGTCAGAAAACGGAGGTTTTTTCGGCGTCAACTGGCACAAACGGCCTAGACCAGCTCTTTAAGCCGACTTTGAGCCCAAAGTAATCGGGATCGAAGTTCGTTTGGGGCGATCGGACGCGAAAAGAAGTCATCGACGCCGCAATTCAGCACCGCTTGGATCGTTTCAGAATCGGCGGGCTCAGACAGAGCAATGATGTGTGTTCGACGAAGCCGATGGTTCTCGCGGATGTTTCTCACGAGTTTGGTGGCCTGGCTATCAGGCAATTGCCAATCCAACAGAACGATTGAAAAGCGATGATCGCTAATTCGCTTCATCGCCGAAGCCAAGTCCGAGGCGGTCTGCAATCGAACATCGCACTCGGAAACAAACGAACATATCTGGTCGAGGGAATTGGGATCGTATTCAACGATGAGTACGGAAGGTTGCATTTTCATCGACCCTGTAAATGACGGAACTATCAGCGGAATTCAAGATTACCTAGAATTCGCACGTAACTTTCTATGGGTGGGGATGAACCTCTACTTTGTCGGTCGTTAAATCCCAGGTGGGGATAAGCCGACAAGTTGATATACACCACGAAGAAGCGATGGCAAGTCGACAGAGGGTAAACCGCCTTTACTTGTTGGCGTTTTCGGCATTCCGTGTCAAAAAGCGGTGTAGAATGACGCCAAATCACGCAAAATAGACCTCGCCGACCTTAAAAACGGTACAGGTCTTTTGGAAGCCGATTCGTTCGTAAAGCCGAATAGCGGAAGAATTGTGCACCGTAACTTCGAGCGATGCGATACGGCAGCCCGCATGGGTGAACCCCGTCAAAGTTTGCCATAGAAGTGCAGTTCCCAAACCGAGTCCTCGATAGCCTGGCACGATTCCAATATTCTGGATGGCACCTTCGTTGTCTGCCGTCCGTAGCCCTTGGATCGTTCCAATCGGTACGGTTCTTCTGTCGGTAGGGCTTTGGTAAACCGCCAACCATGTCGCTTCCGGGACGAAGTCCTTCCGAGCCACTAGGTCTTTCATGAGCTGGATGCACCCGTCTTTCCGCCCGAGGCAGGGAAATAGGCTCACATCCATTTCATCCCGAAAACTCTCGAATTTTACTTTTGCATGATCGCGAACCAAATTCGCGGACCAAGGCAATAATTGGACCGTTTCCGGGAGTCTAGGAGGTGGAAGACCTATGAATGGAAGCTTTGTCTCCATCCTATATCGCTTAAAGTAAATCGTGTTCATCGTCCTCTTGCTTTCGGTCGCAGCCGATATAATTCTGCTACGCAGATGGCCGTAGGTCAAATCGGCCCGATAGGTTACTCCCCATTTCACTTTATTAATTGAATGACTATTTACTTCGCCGAAGGCAGTCCCACAACCGATCTGGGTACCGAACAGCTTCGAAATGCCCTCGCCTCGACTTTGGCGACTCTTTCCCCAAAGCGCGTGCTCGCTCTCCCCCCCGACCACACTCGGTACGATAGCCGCGCTGGCGAACTGACCTGCCTCACACACGAAATCTTAGGCGAGCGGCTGACTGACGTGATGCCAGCCCTTGGTACGCATGAAGCCATGCACGCCGAACAGCTGAATATGATGTTTCCCGGCCTACCGCACTCGCTTGTCCGCGAACATCGCTGGCGAACCGATGTCGTGCGGCTTGGAATGGTCGACCAAGATTTTGTTCGAGACGCGACGGAAGGGGTTTACGACAAAGCGTGGCCAGCTGAAACAAATCGATTGCTACTGGAAGGAAATCACGATTTGATTCTTTCGCTTGGGCAAGTTGTGCCGCACGAAGTCATCGGCATGGCCAACTACACCAAGAATATTTTCGTCGGGGTCGGAGGTTCGGCTGGGATTCACGAGAGCCACTACCTCAGCGCTCTTTACGGGATGGAGCGCACGATGGGGCGATGCGATACGCCCTTGCGAAAAATTCTCAATCGAGCCGCGGATCTGTATTGCCAGAATCTTCCAATTGTCTACGCACTCACCGTAGTCGATTCGCTTCCCGACGGTCGCAAAGTCGTTCGCGGATTGTTCATCGGCGACAAGCATGATGTCTTCGAACAAGCGGGTGTCCTCGCTGGCCAAGTGAACTGCTTCCGCCTCGCCGAAGCGCCGAAGACCGTCGTCGTCACGATGGCAGCCCACAAGTATTCAAAAACATGGCTTGCCAACAAGGCGATTTATCGAACGCGGATGGCCATCGCCGACGGCGGCATGCTCGTCATCATTGCCCCCGGCGTCAGGACCTTTGGCGAAGACCCCGATGTCGATCGTCTCATTCGCAAGTATGGCTATCGAACAACGCCTGAGATTCTCGAGTTCGTCAAACGGGACCCGGACCTGCAGCAGAACTTGTCGGCTGCTGCTCACTTGATTCACGGAACGTCGGAGAATCGTTTCCGTATTGTTTATTGCACCGATCATCTTTCCGAAGCTGAAGTCCGCTCCGTCGGCTACGACTTCATGCCGACCGCTGAAGCACGATCGCTTTACCCCGTCGAAGGCCAAGCCGATGGATGGTACACCAGTCCGAGTGGTGAACGCTTCTACTACATTCGCGATCCCGGCCTCGGGCTTTGGATGAACATGCAACATCCACACGCGTTTTAATTTCAGCTGAACTTGGGCTTCGAGCCCAAGTCAAGATGTGAAGATGCGCTCGATAGCGTTACGGCGATGGTTGCCCAATGATCGATTCGCCTGGTCCGATGTGTTCCATGTGCCTAACAGTCGGCGAGTACCAAACGCGTGGTGGTAGGCAATCGTATGGCCGCGGATTCGTATTCGGGAAATCCACGTTGACTTGCGGGCCGTAATCATTGGATACGCCTGACCAGTAGCCGAGCGGATCGACGTCGAAAGCCTCGAGATCGAAGAAGAGTTCCAAGCGATCTGTAATGTAATTGATATGCAATCGAGCAATCGAGTTGAGCGCGTTCGTATAGGCTTGTTGCGACTCCAAAAAGTCTCGTGCGGCCACGTTTTGGACCGACAATTGTAGCCTCATGCGGGTACTGATAACGCGTTCGAAGGCCAATGCAGCGCTGGCAACGGCAATGGAAAATTGATTTCGATCGAGCGATAGTTGTCGCAGATCTTCGCGAACGTCGAGCTTGATACTATCTTCGGCTGCGATAATATTCCGCAGTCCCACGTTGTAATTGATGAGGGCAATGCGAAAGTTATTGCGTTGCAATCGGCGGTTCAGCGGCGTATCCAGTGCCACGCTGAGCCGCGTTTCGCTATCGTCAAACGTAAAGTTGAACGGGTCGTTATCACCGGATTTGGTCCGAAGAACTTGGGTAGCTCGCAAGTCTACGATCGATCGCAAATCGTCGCCCGCCAGTTTGATCTGCCGCCAAGCATCGGCTAAATCCCCACGCTGATTCATCAAGTCCAAGCGTTGCACAAGGCCTGTGAGCAAGGCTTCGTTCTCTTCCAATTGGATGTCTGTCCAGCCATCCGGGCCGTTCGCAAGCAACTTATCGCTCAGCTCAATCGCCTGATTCACCGCCTCCTGTACGCTTTGTTCGACCAATTGGCGATCCTTAGGGACCAAATTATTGGTGGTGGTTTCCGCGAGTTTGTCGATGGCTTTGACGAGTTCGACGGACCGTTTCATTTGATCGGGAATTTGTTGGAGATCACTGGCGGTATCCGCCACCGCATCGACCGTTATCCGGGCCGAAATCCGCTCCAGAAATTCAATCAATTCGGTCAGCTCGCCATTTAATCGGTCGCGATCAATCTTGAGGCGGTTGCGCTGCGTGGGTGCGTCAACCATCTTTCTTGTGTCCAAGGCCATGTCGATGACTTGCATTTCGGACGAGGCGAATTCGATCGCTCGAATTAAGATCCTCAATGGTGGTACTGGTAGGTCGGCATTGATTTGCGAGTCAAATTCGGATCGCAACGCATCGACCTGCATGCGTGCGCCTAAGATTTGGAGACGCTGGCGATAGTCTTCTAACTCTTCCGTCGCTTGAGTCAGCGGGTCCTTCTTCTGAGGAGCCTCATTGCGGCTCATTTCGGTTGACGCTTCTGTATCCGTGACTTGCATTCGCTTTTGAATCGACAAGATATTCAACATCCGGTCCGTGAGCACTTCCGCGACATTGGCGAGCGATGCAGCGTCAGAGATCGGAGAACTTTTAGCCGTCAACAATTCGGTTCGCGTTCGCGTGATCATTTGTCTTGCGACGCTCAACTCATCCTTAAGTGATATGGACTGAAGCTCCGTCAAATCAAGATGGATGGGCATCTCGATCGGCAGCCCCAAACGGAATTTGAGTTGATCGAGCGCCGCTTCGAGCGTAAACGTGTTGTTGACGACATTGCTTCGTGATCGCAAGACGTTTTGTTCAAATTGATCGACTTGGATTCGCGGAATCTTCTCAGCCGTTCGGTATTCGGCTTGGCTTTGACGAAAGCCACGCAGATTCGTGAAATAGTCTTGGGCGTTGATCTCAACGCTTCGATAGTTTACGAGAAGATTGTAATACTGCCCCGCAATGTCGCGGAAAAGTTGTTTGCGATATCGCAGATAGTCTCGCACCGCGTAGATTACGTCGCGTTCGCTTTGGGTCAGGTTTTCAAAGCGCACGTCGCGTTGAAATACAGACTGCTGAAAGTCGAAGATCATTTCTGATCCGACATCTGCGGCAAAGCCCGAAGGTCCATTGAAAGTAAGTACCACGTTGTTAGCGAATCGCGCTAAAAATTCGCCACCCGAAGCCAATGTTTGCTGAACGCCAACACCTGTCGGAATAGAAAGTCGATTGACTTCTGTTCCGTTCGTTCGAAGATGACGGTAATTTGCAGCTGTCCCGTTGCCGAATGGAGTCGGATTGAGATCAAATTGATAGCGTTGTCGGGTTACAGCGAGAGCCGTTCTAAAAAGGATCTCTTTCCTCGCTTGGTACTCGCGGCTATTGATCATGGCCAGTTCCATCAGGTTGGCCAAGTTTAGTTTTCGGACACCAGCGTCTTGCGTATCGAGGCGTTTGGCATTCGCAAAACTCAACCGGTATTCATCGCGAAGTGTTTCAAATTCGAGCATCCGATTCAAACAGTTTTGTGGCAAGACATTCCACGCTTCTTCGGGAACGGGAACCTTGCGAAGGCCTGAATTGCCGTACGTTTTGGGTGTGTCCCGGGAATTGGGTTGAACTTGGGCGTCTTGGCTACGGCTTTCGGTACCGGCAGGCGGTGTTGCTTCTTGAATGGATGGAAGGATCGATTCCGAATTGGAGTTGGACGCATTCGGAGATCGTGAAGGCCCCAAGCTATCGAGAGTCAACGGTGCTTCAGCCTTCGAATCCAACTCGTTCGGCGAAGTTGGGTTCGTTGGTTCGGCTGCTTGAATCATGAAACCAGCAGGCACCACAGATGGATTCTGGTCACGTTCATCCACGCTCGGCAATTCAACCGGAACGGATGAGTAAG
>JANOAI010000087.1:0-11650 GCA_031411055.1 Pirellulaceae bacterium | reverse complement strand
CGGCAATGGCACCTAGTTGATCGGCAGCTTGCGATAGATGGTCATTGGGATTCGTTCCTTTTGGATGATAAAACGAAAAGCCACGAATTAACTTGCAGTCGAAAGCTTGGGCGAGTTTACAAGCCAATCGCACTTCTTTGTCGAGGTATTGCTTGAACGGGACAAAACGGTTCTTCGTTCCATCTTCGACGTCCAGCAATTTGACTTTTCCAATCGGCGATCCAATCGAGGAAACGCTAATTCCATATTCCTTTTGCATCGCTCGAATCGATGCAATCTCCTTCTTATCCAACTGCATCACATTTTTGATGCCGTTGCCGACGTCGATGAACCGGAGCGAGTGATACTGCAAACCGATCGCCGAAAGGACGCAAAACTGTTGAAGGGCTAATTTTTGATTGGCGGCTTCGTCGGAAAAGCCAGTGAGGATGACTTGAGGTTTCATGATGGTTGTTCGTAGTTGACAGTGATAATCGAAGTAATGCCGCCACGAGCTCCCCATTGGCTTACCAAAGTAAGCTTCCGAGGTGCTACGATCTCAACGAAGTCGTTCAAAATACGGTTCGTAACGTTTTCGTAAAAGATCCCTTCATTGCGAAACTTTTGAAGGTAGAGCTTTAAGCTCTTCAGCTCAACACATTTTGAGCCCGGAATGTATTTGAAAATCAAGGTTCCGAAGTCCGGTTGCCCGGTTTTGGGGCACATCGACGTAAATTCCGGACAAGTGATCTCGATCAGATACTCTCGATCAGGGAAAGAATTATCAAAGCATTCGAGCTGATCTTGGAACGGGGTTCCGACTGGCATGAGGCGATTCTGGCTTTCGTTAAAAAAGTGCTATACTCATCGATCGTCAGAACCGAGCTTTAGCTCCCCTTCGATCGATTTTACCGGACCATTGTTTTGAGAACATGATACGCATTGCCGAGATATTTCATAGCGTTCAAGGCGAAGGGAAACTCACCGGGGTTCCAAGCGTGTTTATTCGAACCAGTGGCTGCAATCTTCGTTGCTGGTATTGCGATACCCCTTATGCGTCCTGGAATCCGGAGGGAGACCAGTGGACAATCGACGCAATTCTCGAAAAAAACCGGGGGTTTGGTTGCCCGCACGTCGTCATCACGGGCGGGGAACCGATGATTGTCCCCGAACTGCCGACGCTCGTGGACCGGCTTCGACGCGAACAAATGCACGTGACGATTGAAACGGCGGGGACCGTTAGTTTTTCGCCAACAATCAAATGCGACTTGATTTCGATCAGCCCAAAACTAAGCAACAGCACCCCGGATCCAAGCGTCGCCGGCGCATGGCATGAAAAACATCAGTTGGCTCGTCACCGCCCGAATGTGGTTCATGAGTTGATGCGAACCAACGGCGATTATCAATTGAAGTTTGTCGTCGGCTCAATGCTCGATGCTGAAGAGGTTGTGGAGTATCTTGACGAATTAAAGGACTACGAAGCTGAAAACGTCTTGTTGATGCCGAGAGCAACGACCAGTGAAGAATTGAAACTTCATGCAGAATGGCTTGGCCCGTGGTGCCGTTCCCGTGGCCTGCAATATTGCGATCGAGCTCACATCCATTGGTTTGGAAACCGAAGAGGTACGTAATCAACGGTCGTTCCTCGTTGGCCTCTCGTCGCGTCAACCGCCTTTCTCAGTCACCATTGGTCTCAACACATCTTCACCCTCCCGCAAACGGGCATTGGTCTCTACGCAACTTCACCTTCCCGCTTGCGGGCATTGGTCTCAACCCATCTTCACCCTCCCGCTTGCGGGAGGGTCGAGCGCAGCGAGGGGAGGGTGAAGTTGGAATGGCTCAATCATCGTCAGTCGTTTCGGCAAAGCCTTAATTTCGAGTGGCAAGTATCCGCCGAAGTCACCATCGAGCTGGTACGAAATCGAAACCGTCGCGTCCGTGGGTGGATCGATTTGAACGCGAGTGATTCCTGTGTGTTCAAAGTCGGCTAACTTCAGGTGCGTGCCGCGGCGAACGTTTCGCAAATAACGGAGCCCGTTCCAAAATCCGCCGTGCTTCAAGGTGCACGCATCCAGTTTCCCATCCGCATCGATCGCCATGGGTGCAATGGAAAGGCCATCGGCGTATCGAGGGACATTCATTACGAAACACCATGCGGCTTCGCGTGAATCGGGCGATGTCGTTTCCGGGGAAAAGGTTTTTAGCTGCAATCGCGGAAAGCGGTACGTAAAAATGCTTTGCAAGATTGGCAACCAATAGTGCCATTTGCGAATATGACCTCTCCGGTTCGTATGAACTCGTCGAACAACGTCGGCATCAAAGCCAACGCTGGCCATAATGAGAAACAATCGATTGTTGGCCAAGCCTGCATCGAGCTGGCGGGTTTTTAAATCGCCGATGGAAGCCGCGGCTAAAGAGGGTTCGGCTCGCATTTGGAGGTAACGTGCAAGCAGGTTCTCAGTTCCCAGCGGACATAGCCAAATAGGAACCGTCGAATGAACACGGCTTGCAACCGCTGAGGCTGTCCCGTCACCTCCGGCTGCGACGACGGCCCGAAGTTTCGATTCATCAAATAGTTGTTTGGCATGATTCTCGAAAGCGTCGAGCGAATCATGGGAAGTAACTTCGAATCCTGCTTGTTGGATCTTCTCGACGTGCGCGTCAATGACTTCTTTGGCATGTCGCGCGCCGGACCGAGGGTTGTGCAAAAGGAGTACCGAGTTTGACTCAGCCATCGTATCGATGCACTCGAAATCGATTTACTTCCGCGGCCGCTGGCTTGACTTCCTTTGGCTCATTCACCATAGCAAACAACAATGATTCAGCCAGGGCTCTGTCGGTTTGGCTTTGCTTTTTCACGTTGTTCATCCACGAATGGCTTCCCCAACCGGCCAGCAGAATCTGATCTCCTGGTCGAGCGCTGCGTAAAGCGAGTTCGATCGCGGTCGCACGGTCGGGTACTAAATCGACGGCTGCGGGTTGATCGCAGCCATCGAGGACTTCCCACATCAGTTTTTGGCCACGTACATTCGCGTGTCGTGACTGAGTCAGAAGGACGCGTGAAGCAGCTCGACTTAGCACGCGACCATAAACAGCCCGTTGTTCTGCGGTAGCGCACTCGGGAACTTCCGCAACGCAAATGACCTTGCCGCCCAATGGAGCCAACGCGTGGAGTGAAACGGCAAGACGGTCAGCTTGATCGGCTAAATCGACATGGACTGAAAAATCCTGTCCACAGACGATGCTTTGCATACGTCCTGGGATTGTATTGAGTCGCTCGATGCCGCCGATGACTTCAAAGAGCTCTAGACCAAAAACGTGTCCGACAGTAACTGCCGCCAGCATATGACGCAAGGAATGGTCGCCGGTTAAGCGACTGGTAAGCGGCATTAACGAGCGGGCAGCGGACACCATCATCGTTTGCGAGCCCTTCGTTCGTTCGATTCGCTTTCCGCGTACGTCGGCATCGGCATCTAATCCGTAGCAGGTAGCAGGTATCTGATGGCGAGTGATCAGCCGATTAAGTCGAGCATCATCGGCGTTGTAGACGACCAGTCCGTGCCCTTTGAGCTGCGTCATCGTTCGAACGACGGCCGCCTCGATCCCCTTCGATTCGAGGTGATCGTGACGCTGCGATTTGCGAAAACTAGGGACAACAATCACATCAAACTCAACCCCCGCCGCCGTGCGATTGAGCAACATTTCATCATTGAGTTCGATGACCGCTGTCGGACGCTTGTCTTTGACTGCCTTGGAAAGAAAATTCGTGAGCGAAGCAGGATTCATCGACTGACTCTTCGACTTTTCGATCCCTGGCTCAGGGCTTCGACCGAGCGAGGTCCAGTAGGCGACACTGCCACCGATCGTTTTCATCATCGACGCAATCAGCAGGGAAACGCTCGTTTTGCCATGCGTTCCCAGGACACCGATCGTGATCAGCTTCTGCGACGGTGACTTCGCGAGCGCATGAATCAACTGACCATAGGCTTGGCGAGCATCACTTACCAAACACTGTGGAACGGCATTCGGGAGCAATCGCTCTGTGATTATTGCCGTGGCACCAAGTCGGACAGCGTCTTGAATTTGCTCTTCTTCGCATTCAACGGAATCGACGCCAGCAACGTAGACATGGGTGGCGTCTCGATCCCGAGGCGACTTAGGACGTCGCGAGCAGGAAGTGGCAAGAATGTCCTCACCGTTCGTGAAAACTGCCTGCGGGAACAAAGTCTTGAGCGAGACTGAACGCGCAAATTGAGGCGAACGCGCCATATCTTTTGGCCTCCTTGCCAATCGAAATCGAACGAAATCATTCCGCTCAGTTCATCCATCGAACCGAGCGTACAACAACTTGTCTCACGGCCCCCATTGGCGTCAAGTCGAATTTCGCTTCAACCTTGATTTGAGTGTCCGGTTTTAGGTATTGAAGCCGTAGTCTATTTTAAAAAACATCGGGTGCTAACACGCGTGACAAGCACGGCAAAGTCATTCCGCATTTTGGCAATAAAACTCGTTTTCCTTGATTTTTTATCGATTCTTCCCAGGCGACCAAAATGCTAGCCAAACAAATAAGTGCGCAGGATGGCCCGTTCAAGAAGCTCGGCCTCGAGGGGAAGCGGCGCGTGGCGCGCGCGAAAAAAGTTTTTCACGACGAAGCGGCTGCGATCGAAGTCATGAAGCATTCGATCGCGGAAACTTTCTCGGAAGCGGTTGAGCTCATTCTCAACATGCGTGGCAATTTGATCGTGACGGGAATTGGCAAAGCCGGACTCATCGGACAAAAAATAGCAGCGACATTTGCATCTACCGGCACACCATCGCATTTCGTCCATCCATCCGAAGCCATGCATGGCGATCTCGGGCGATTTCAGCCGTCCGACGTCGTACTTATCCTTTCCAATAGCGGAGAAACGGACGAAGTGACTCGACTGTTGCCGTGCCTGCGCGTATCCACAGCCGCTATCGTTGCGATAACCTCGAAACCAGAAAGCACGCTTGGAAAGTCAGCCGACGTCGTGTTGTGCATTCCGGTAGGCAATGAAGCTTGCTCCCACAAGCTAGCCCCTACAACGAGCACTACCGCCATGCTTGCCATGGGAGATGCCTTGGCCATCGTCGTGAGCGATGAACGTGGATTCGAAGCCAACGACTTCGCACGATTTCATCCAGGTGGTTCGCTGGGGACCAAACTCAAATCGGTCGACGATGTGATGCGGCCGATTGAAGATTGCCGCGTTGCTGACGTGAATGCGACAATTCGTGAAGTGATTGTGAGGGTTGCCAAGCCAGGTCGTCGGACGGGCGCTGTCATGTTGATCGATTCCCAAGGCGAACTCGTGGGACTATTTACCGACAGCGATCTTGCGAGATTGCTTGAGAAGCGTGACGACTCCGTATTGGATCAACCGATTGCCAACTTTATCAAACGCAGTTTTCTCTCGATTGCGAGTGGATCGCGGCTTCCGCTTGCCCTCTCGATTATTGCCGATCGCAAAATAAGCGAGCTGCCCGTGATCGACCCCCAAAACCGTCCGCTGGGCTTGATCGATATCACGGATGTTATCGCGTACATGGAACACGCGGAACCAGCGCCGACACGGTCGGAACCAATCGTAATCAAGCTCTTTTCTGAATAGCCTTAGGCTTTTGCCGAGCTTGATTTTCAAGCTCGCGGTTTTCGACGCAGTTTCTAAACCAGCCAATAGTCGACCAGATACCAGGTAGTCGACTTTAGAAACAAAGCTAAAGCCGAACGAAGCGAACGGTAACCGCTGATGGACGTCCAGTAGCCGCTGACTTAGAATTGCGGCTCTATGATTTTCCTCCCACCTCGAAGGTTTTTACGATGCTCAGAACCAGAATCTTTGCCCTGTTCCTAACGACGGTTGTTTTTCTTTCATCTGGACAAGCTCAGGAGAAGCTTAAAGCGTTGATCGTCGATGGTCAAAACAACCACGCCGCTTGGCCTAAGACGACGATGATGATGAAAAGCTACTTAGAGAAAAGCGGTTTGTTTACGGTGGATATTGCCCGAACGAAGTTCACTTGGAATGGGGACAAGTGGATCGAAGCCTATCCGCTCAATGACGGTATTCAGCGGGAACACTTGAAGCAGCCGATGCCTGACCCCGATTTCAGCCCCGAGTTTAGCAAGTACCAAGTTGTTATCTCGAACATGGGATTCAATGCCGCGCCTTGGCCAAGTAAAACACAGGCCGCTTTCGAAAAGTATGTCGCCGATGGGGGTGGGTTCGTCGTAGTTCACGCAGCCGACAACTCGTTTGGCGAATGGGCGGCTTTCAATCGCATTATTGGAGTAGGTGGATGGGGTGGTCGTAGCGAGCAAACGGGACCTTATGTCTATCTCGATGACAAGGGAGCAGTTGTTCGTGATACGAGTCCAGGAAAAGGTGGAAGCCACGGTTCGCAACACGAATTTGAAGTCATCGTCCGCGATGCGGATCATCCGATCATGAAGGGCATTCCTCAAAAATGGCTCCATGCAAAAGACGAACTTTACGATCGACTGCGTGGTCCAGGCGAAGGGATGAAGATCTTGGCGACAGCCTACGCGAGCCCTGAACATAAAGGCTCTGGTCGCCACGAGCCAATGGTCATGACCATCGATTTCGGAAAAGGCCGAGTCTTCCACACCCCTATGGGACATGACGATTACTCGGTCGAGTGCGTTGGCTTTATCACATTGCTTCAGCGCGGCACCGAGTGGGCAGCGACCGGCAAAGTTACGCAGACATCAGTCCCAGCGGATTTTCCTACCGCAGAGAAATCGTCGTCACGCGTGTTCGAGTAATGAAGCGTTGATTCCCGTAGATCTTCTGCGGGCGTTGCGTCGGGTGGATTTAAAAGTGTGGCACGACCGCTCGGCGGTCGTGATTGTCGCGACGGCGGAGCGTCGCGGCACACTTGGTCGTCGCTACCGTATCACCTCTCTTGTCGGGTCGATTGAAACTGATCGACCCGTTCTTTGACACCGGGAATGATTTTCGAAGCATTGCCTGAGTAAATCTTTTGCAAGATTTCATCCGCGAGATCGAGGCCATAGATTTGCCAAAGCCCCTGCGGAGGAACGACTTTCTCCGAGTAAGGAAAGTACTCGTCGTCGGTCTCAAGAAATCGCCAGTAGCTCTGTAGCCTCAACTCCGGCCACGGGCCATCGGTTCCAAATAGGATTCGATCCTGAAAGCGATCAAAGAAGCGTTTGGACGTGAAAGGTTGCCGCCCCAGTTCGCTGATGCGCGACGCAAATTCAATATAGAGGTTTGGATACTGTTCAAGCCAACGAGCCGTCTCCGCTAAATCTTCCGCGTCGTTACCGAAATGGGCGGCGATGAAGGTCGTATCGGGATGACGTTTGATCACTCGATTGCGTTGTTCATGAAGTTCGCTTCGAGTGGGAAAGCCGCTTCCATAGAAACTCCACTCGGGGTGCCTTGCCAGCTCTTCATAACGTTCATTGTTTGCATCAACCGGTTCAAAGAAAGCGCTCGGGTCGGCCGTGTGCATGATCACTGGCAACCCGAGCTGACCGCACGCTGACCATATCGGATCCCAGCGTGCATCATCGATCATTAAATAATTTCCGTTTTGGTCTTTGTATTCCAGTCCGAGCTGCTTGAATATTTTGAGGCCACTGACCCCTTTTGCTTTTGCAAGCCGAAGCTGTTCCACGACGATACGGGCAAAATCGGGATTCAGACATGCTAACGCCGTGGGTCTTTCAGATTTTGGCTCGGAATTTGCAACACCATGATTTACCCAATCGATATTCGCAAAGATCACAAACCGATCGCGATGTTTGGTCCACAAATAGTTAATATGTTCATCTAGCTTCGGTCCAAGGGTTCCATCCAAGGAAATCGAGACCGCGATGGAGTTCCGATCCATGACCTGGAGATAGTCCTCCAACGCGATTGGGTCGTGACGCGATCGAATAAAAAAATGGGAATGAACGTCGACTACCGGCGTCGCAGCCCGGGTTAAAAGAGTTTCTTTGACGCGAATTCGAGGAATCGGTCGAAAATCTGAAAGCGGCAGTTTGGGTGTGATGGGATCGATTTTAGCGGGAATCGGAGGAACATCCTGGCCAAAAGCGACATGGCCAATAATGAAAGCGAAACCAAATGCGATCCAAATCGGGCACCCACTCCTAGAAACGCGGAATTGTGGTTTAGAATCAGAACTCGTATAAAAAATCATAGAAGGCAAGCGACCCAAGACTGCTCTTGCGGGGTAGGCGACGGTTTTGCAACTTATTGAGTGATATGGCTACGGATTATACCCAGCAACAGACTGTCGGCGAACAGATGCGTGCGGAGGAGCTTAGTCTCCGCACCACGGTGCCTCCGTCGGCGATTCCAGGCTATCGCATCGAAAGCTTGCTTGGCCAAGGTGCGTTCGGACAGGTTTGGGTAGGAACCGATCTCAATACCGGGCGTTCTGTCGCTATCAAGTTTTATTTGCATCGATCAGGAGTCAACTGGTCGCTTTTGGCGCGCGAAGTCAAAAACCTCGTGACCATGTCAGCGAATCGTTTCATTGTGCAGGTGCTGGATGTAGGTTGGGATGCCGAGCCCCCGTACTACGTGATGGAGTACCTTGAGCATGGGTCGCTCGAAGAGCTGTTGCGTCAACGCGGGCAATTGGGCATCTCGAAAGCCGTCGAAATCTTCACCGACATTGCGATGGGACTAAACCACTTGCATGGCAAAGGGGTTTTGCATTGCGACCTTAAACCCGCCAACGTTCTGCTTGATCACGACATGCATCCGCGACTAGCCGACTTTGGCCAAAGCCGCATGTCGACCGATCAAACGCCGTCATTGGGAACCTTGTTCTATATGGCCCCAGAACAAGCCGACTTGAATGCGCTCCCAGACGCGCGATGGGATGTCTATGCCTTAGGTGCCATTCTCTATTGCATGTTGGTTGGCACGCCACCGCACCGAACGCAACAGACGGTAACCTCATTGGATACCGCTGGCGACCTAGCTGAAAGATTGACTCGGTACCGTGAAACGATCATGAAGGCGAGCACACCGCGAGCCCATCATCGAATCCCAGGCATGGATCGCGGATTGGTCACAATCATTGATCGTTGTCTAGCCAAGAGCCCCTCGGATCGATTCGGAAACGTACAGCAATTGATCGGCGCACTTGAACGTCGACAAGCTTCACGTATTCGTTTCCCCCTTTTGATGCTTGGTATCGTAGCCCCGCTGATCTTATTAGGCGTGATGGGCTATTTTGCGTGGCGAGGTGTATCAATCGCTGAAACGGAAGCAACCAAGCAAATCCGTCAAATTGCAATGCAGAGAAATCAGCAAACGGCCAACTTCGCCGCGAGCGCGTTAGAGTCTCACCTCGAACAACTATTTCGCACCCTGGAACATGAATCGGAAAAGCCAGAGTTCCAAAACTTTTTTACGACACTCCTGGATGCGGCCGGTGATGAAACACTTTCTCAGTTAGCCGCGCCCGAACCACCGCCTGAACCGTTGAAGCGACTGCTTGGCTTGAAAGAGCGATCCGACTTTGAAAACTACATTAAGGAGAGGTTTCAAAAGATTCTCAACGAAACGGCTAAGACTTCAAACGATACTGCCCGCTACTCAAGCTTCTTCGTCACCGACCGCCGCGGAAATCAGCTCGCAGCATCGCAGATTGAAGCCGAAACGACCAAAGTCGGATGGAACTTTGCTTTTCGAAGCTATTTCAATGGAAATCGTCAGGATCTCCCTACGACGATACCGCGTCGAAACATTAGCCCTACCTCGGTATCCCACGTAAGTGCCCCTTTTCTTTCGACGACCACGCGCCGTTGGAAGATTGCCGTTTGTACCCCCATTTTTGCGCCCGACGACAATGACTCCGATTCAGTGTCGGTAAAAGGTGTTTTAGTCCTCACGATCAATCTCGGAAATTTTGAGCTCATCTCATCCAGCAAAACAAAATCTGCCAAAAATGACAATTCGACTTCCCGCCCCAACGAAGATGTCATCGCTGTACTCGTCGATGGACATGATGAAGGTGATCGCGAAGGGACCTTGCTTCAACATCCGCTGCTCCAGACATTGTCGAATCAAAGCGACCCCAAGCTTGCAAACGAAATATTTCGTATTGATCCCGAGCAAATGAAACCGCTTCAAGAAAACGGCATGTATGAATATCAAGATCCTGTCGCAAAGCATAAGCTTGGTAAAGAATTCGAAGGAAACTGGATCGCAACGATGCGTCACGTTGACATCTCTCGACGTCGCTTCCAATCCGATGCGATGGAACAAAAAGATTTGACGAATCTTTATGTGCTTGTACAAGAGCGTTCAAACGCGGCCGTTGCTCCAGTCAGCGAGCTCGTTGGCAAGCTTTCACGCGAAGGTCGATTTGCCTTTCTATCGATTATTGCGATGATTGCTGCGCTCTGGTTTTTTGTCTTCCGCGCCTTCCGCTTGCCCGAGCAATCGTCACTCGCGTCTCGAATTCGATCGAATACCGAACATGCCAGCACGGCTGCCAACGAAGCAACGATTGATATCAGCAACTGAACGACAAATTTTTGGCTCTTCCGGTAGAGTCGAGATGTGGCGTGGTGGTTTAGGCTTCGGCTTACTTCCGTTTCAGGGTTTCCCCGTTGGTGGCGCAATAACCGTCTGCCATGCTCCGTTTCCACATCCCGCTCATCGAACGGGACATGCGGATTTGCCGCATCCGGCTCTCGGACAAAGTATCATGCTTTCGCACGCGGAAGGTTGCGTGAAACCACCTGGAGCTCGACGACTCCCAGTGTATCGTAGACATAACGCAGGGGATACCGTGACGTTCCCCGTCCCGACAATTTGTGTTTCCGGCACAACCACTGACGAAGCCGAGTACGCGTGTGGCAATCCACGACGCGATAGGCTTGGCTCACCGAACCGCGAGAGAAATAATTGGCCCAACCGCGTAAGACGCTGTTGAGGCGGCCAACCATTTCCTCGTCATCCAGGAGTTCCCAACAGCAACTGGTCATATCGCTGATCTGACGGCAGAGCCGCAAGATCTTCTTCTTTGACGGACCCATCCCAATATAGGCTTGGCCCGTTTTCGGCGAGTACCAACGTCCAAAGGTATATCCCAGAAAGTCGAACGATTCGTCAGGGACTTGGCAGATGTGCGTCTTGGTCTCGTTGACCGTCAGCTTGAGCTGCGTCATCATCTTCCGCATGACGTCCATGGCTTCAGAAGCCGTGCCACGACAACAGAGTACGAAGTCATCAGCATAGTTGACGTTACGAGAATCGAGACGTTGCTCATGTCCCAATACTTTCCATCCGAGCACGAACCGTCGCATGTACAGATTCGCAAATAGGGGTGAAATCGGAGCGCTTTGTGGGCTGCCCTTGCCTTCATCCTTGTTGCGAGTGGTTCGCTGCGTTCGACCTTGCGGGTCCTGTTCTTCGACCGGTGCCGCTAGCCATTGTTTGATCAGATGTGACATGGCCTTGTCGCTCACGCGACGTGCCACACACTGCAACAATTCGGCATGCGGTATCGTATCGAAGTAGCCAGAAAGATCGGCGTCGACCACTTCCGTAAATCCGAGGCTTGGAAAACGGGGTCAGGTACCAAAAGCCGGAACGGCCCTTCGGGTGCTTTGCACTTTTGGTACCTGACCCCG
>JANOAI010000086.1:0-5513 GCA_031411055.1 Pirellulaceae bacterium | reverse complement strand
GTCGAAATTCATGGTAACCTCTCCCATTGGGAGAGGTCGGACGCGGTATCGGCCGGGAGAGGGTGATCACACAACCGAGGGTTTGCTGGTTTTCATCCCTATCGAGAAGACCCTCTCACGCTCGCAAGACTCGCGACCTCTGCCGCAAGCGGGAAGAGGTTACAAAAACAATGGGATATCATGTTCCAACCAACATCTCACAATCGCGCACGGTCATTTAGGTGCGTGGTTTCTGAAACCCAATTCCCCAACGTTAAGTTCACTTTGCCGGTTTCAGCTCCCGTTCAATGAGCGATATCAAAGTGCTTGCGGAAGCCATCTCCCCGACAGCCGTGGTGTTCGGGAACAGAATCTTCGGAATCGTCCCAGCTCCACTTCGCTGATAGAGCTTGACCATTTTGCTCACATATTCGGAAGGCAACTTGCTCTGCAGCTCGCTATTGAGCCGATCGGTTGTCACGATTTGACCAGCATATTTTAACGCCGACGCGTATGACGGCTTCGTCTGAAAAACCCAGTGATGAAATTCTTCGAATCGTTCAGGTGCCAAACGCCAAACGGCGATCGCTAACTTGGCGAGTTGACAAGACTCTAAGTGCTGAGCGTGAGTTGTTTTTACAAATTCGTTGCACGTTGCGTTCATCGGAACCGGCAACACAATCACCGCCAATTGGCTGTCCAACTTTTGCATCGCACCTCGGATAGCCACGTCGGTGTTTTGACAGTGTGGACAGGTATAATCAAACATTTCAACCACGATGTATTTGGCATCTTGCTTTCCCAAGAGTGGCCACTGGCTGACATCAAGGTTAACGCTGTTGAGTATTTTTACAGTACGGCGACTGACGGGGGTGCTCGCCGTGTTCTGGCCAGTGTTAATTCGCGAAGAACCCTCGGCCGGCATCCTATTCGTTTGACAACTCAAACCGAGCGCGGGATTCAACAGCGATAGCAGCTCCATGTGAATGCGCGGAGATAGCCATGATTGATCGGAAGAATTTCCGTGAAGCAATGGTGGTTCAAAAATTTGCTCTAGGGCCGGATCCGCATCGGCGGGTGACTCACGGGAAGGAATGCCACTATCTTGACTTTGTATCGGATGATCGATTAGTTCGAAAGTCTGAGGCGCTGCGACGCTCATTTGGCTAACAATCAAAATCATAACGCCAAGGGCGGCACCCAATGCTAAGAATCGAGTCGCCGGCATCCCGGCTGGTTTTTTCCAGGCGATGGTTCCGGCTATGGCTAGGCCGCAAGCATGGACGGCAAGGCAATACGGACATAAATGCCGCAGCCACAAAAACTGAAGTCCGATGAACCAGATGGCCGCCATACCTGCCGAAAATCCTAAGAACGTGATCAGCGACCATTTCGTCTGCGAAGCTTGCTTCGATTTCTCGGGAATGATCGAAATTGCGATGATTGTTGCGTAAAGAAGCGTTGCAGGAATACTTACCGGTATGCCAAAGACTGTCGACCAATGGCTGTTCAAAATTGGGCTGCAGTCGAATACGTTTCCACTACCGCATCCGGCTACTTTTCCAGAAGAGATTGCTACCCAAGCAAGATAAACACTCAAGCATAGCCCCAGTACGCTTGTCGATTGCACCACGCGTACAACATAGAAAGGGACTAGCTGATCGCTTGATGCCGTCTGTTCGCGCGTGTGTTTCTTGGCCGCGTGGGCGGTCGGAGATTTATCGAACGGAAGTGACTTCGGTTTTGATAGGGCAGTCGACATCATGATGATCTTGAAATAATTTGTTGAATGACTTCGAGCAAGCCAATAGTTTGCACCTCCGGCAAAATGTTGGTCCGCGAAGTCTCGTGGCAAGTAAATGCACACTTGTTGGTCTGCGGCTCATGAAAGCTTTTCTGTAGTCGCGTCATCTACGAGTGCCGAAGTCAGTGCTCAGGCTCTGACCCATTTGATTTCGAAGGTAGGAAATTTTCCTAAGCCCCCGTTCCAGCAGCGCTGGCCACAAACGGGACAACGCGCATTCTACTATTTCTTAAGAACAATACCGGAGAGATTATGGCCGGGTTGCACGATCGACACGTCGGTCCGCGCGACGAACAGCCGAAGGACGAACAGCACGCACATCATTGTAGTAGGAGTTCACCTGAGGTACGTAGGTTGACCAGGTTGGATACGTAAAATTCACCCATTCCTGTTGGGGGATCGCGGGTGACTTGTAATAGCGTTCCTTTTCCATCCCCAAAATGAAGTAGCGTTCCTTGGCATCACTGCCTTGATAGAGCGCCAGTGTTTTCCAAGGAATCGCGCGAAGCTCGTTATTTTCGCTTGATACGATGACATACTGCACGGCACCGGTCGCGTTCGAGATTACGAGGTCCTTAACCTGACCAAGACTGTCGCCATTTTCTAAAACAATTTCCGTTTGTAGCAACTCCGACACTCGCGTCTCGGTAGCGTTGTTTTGCTTCTGTTCTGCTTGGACGCCCTGCGCCACGATCGGCGTCTGAGCTTGAAGAATCTGGCAAGAGACAGCCGAAGCTGCGCAAACGAGACCGAATAAGAATTTTTTCATTTCATTTTCCTCCAAAGACTAACAAAAATTAAACAAGCGGCACCAACTCCGGTCTTGTGACCTGTAAAGAAATTCCACCCAACTCCGTAAAAGCACAAGGAGCTTGGGGGGATCTATAAAGTTGACCACGACGCAAGCCAGACAAAGCAATTCGCGTACCGGTTAAAGATGCGAAATTTTGATCGCTTAACTACCAAGCGACGGGGGGAAAACCAAGTGAATGGTCATTTAATGTTCACAGTGGATTCCAACCTTACCGACAACGTCTGGTCGTCTCACGTCCAATGGAAGTAGTGTATGTTCCTAGGAGGCGGTTGCTCTGCATAGCTCATCAATGCATTCGATTCTATATGAACAAGGGTGACGATGAAGACGATTCGCAGTCGGCCCAACGGCGGAGCCGTGGCATCTGTTAGCCAGATGCATAAGCTTCTGGTTGTCAACACGACAGAAAAGAACCTGAACGGCGGAGCCGTGGCATTGGTTCGGTTCAATACCATCGCTCCGCGATTCCCGCATGTTTGCGACGTTTCGACTCGACAGGTCGACGGGTTACCAGGGGTTCGCACCCTTGGCTATCCAATAGCAGCGCTCCGCGATTGAGGACGGCCGAACGCGAGAACTTAGAGAACTTGGCCGTTGCGCAATCCGAATTGTCGTAGTGTTTCCTTACTCATGGTCTTTCCTAAAGTTCCCATTATCCGATATTTTCATCAGCCCACCCCGACCCCTCCCCCTCTCGCCGAAGACGGGGAAAGGGGGTGGAGAATTTACGTACGAAGTCTTGCGAGGCCTTTGACCATCTTCATCAGCCCGGGCTGGCCGAAGGGCACGCACTGGACTGCGAGCTTTCGAGGAAAGGCCGAGAGCTTGAATCATTCAAGCCTCGAGAGCGTTGTTCGGTTGATCCACGGCACAATCACGTCCTGGGCAGAACTGCTTTCAATCGTTTCTATTTGTGGTTAGTCCGGCGGATAAGTCGCGGAACGATTGACAAGATCGCAAAGGCTAGGCCGGTGCTAAGGACAGCGGTGGCTTCGCGTCCCATTCCGGCTCCCGTACCGACGGCCGCCGTTAACCAGATGCCAGCTGCAGTGGTAAGGCCTTTCACCTCTTCCTCGCCTTGGCCTTTAATAATCGTCCCGGCACCTAGAAAACCGATCCCTGCAACCAAGCCTTGCAAGACGCGAGTTAAATCGGCATCCGACACGCCAGCCTGCTGAGGAATTAGAACAAAGAGTGCTGCCCCTAACGCCACCAGCATGTGCGTTCGCAATCCGGCTGCCTTCCCTTCCTGTTCTCTCTCGTATCCAAGGACACCGCCAAGAACTGCGGCCAATGACAACCGGATGGTGATACGAGTCACCGTTTGCAAATCGGGAAGATCTGAGAATTCGTCTTGGATTGTCCTGAGTATTTCCATCCACCACACATCCATTATTTTTTACCAATTCTTGTTGAACCGACCTTAACTGAATCTTCAAACTGACGAGTTTCCACCCATTGCTCGCAGGAATCGAAGCATTTCTGGTGCCGCTTTACCGATCAAACTGTTTTGGCATATAAGATGCGGGTTAGCTGTATACCAATCAAAGACGTTTGCATCGAACGTCGCCCAGATGGAACATTCAGGCAAGCGGAATATGGAATGAAGTTGCGATTCCTTTGGACAATTTTGTACAACGCGGCGGCTGGCTGGATTGACCACAACGCACCGCGACTTTCTGCGGCTTTGGCCTTCTATACGATCCTGTCCGTTGCGCCGCTTTTGGTGATCGTTACCGCTATTGCCGGAGCGGTTTTTGGCGAAGAAGCGGCATCGGGACAGCTTATCGATCAGCTGCGGGGGATACTTGGAGAGTCGGGAGCCGAGGTAGTGAAGTCGGTGATCGAGAAATCCGACAAAGCCTCTGCTGGGACCTCCGCGTCGATTATTGGAATTGCGACACTTCTCTTTGGAGCGTCTGGAGTGTTTGGCGAGCTGCAAGGCGCCCTGAATACGGTATGGAATGTCAAGCCAAAGCCGGGAAGAGGAATCTTAGGTACCATCCACGATCGGTTCCTTTCATTTGGAATGGTGCTGGCCGTAGGCTTCCTACTCCTCGTAACGCTGATCATCACTACAGCCTTGGCAGCTTTCAGCGGTTATCTTGAAGGTCTTGTTCCCGGACTCTCATCGATCATGCAAATCGCGAATTCGCTCTTAAGCTTCTTTCTTGTGACAGCCTTATTTGCGATGATCTTCAAGCTACTTCCGGATGTCAAAATAATTTGGCGCGACGTCTTGTTTGGATCGCTTGTCACCGCACTCCTTTTCACGATCGGGAAAGTTTTCATTGGGCTGTATCTCGGAAAAGCCGGTGTCGCGACCCCATTTGGTGCGGCTGGATCGTTGGTTGCCTTTGTTGTTTGGATCTACTACTCGTCGCTTATTTTGTTTTTCGGTGTCGAACTCACGCAAGCGACGGTGACACATCTTAAACATCGCGTCGAACCGACTTCGAATGCAGACTTCGTCGCTGACACCCCTCCCATTTCGCTGCATCCCCCTAAAACGCGGGTACTCAGCGTATCCGATTGAAGCCCCTTTCGATTACTCGGACCGGCTACGTGATCAAATAAAAACCTGGCAATAAAGCCACGCAGCATTCTCCGATTGCGGTGCTTCCAATTTGAGTAAGCTAGCAGCGTCGGTTATAGAGCTGCTGCGACCCTTTGCGCTGGCGACGAGGTATCGTTAACTTTTCCGATTGTAGGCATCAATGCACAAATATAAACTGGGGAAACGAATCACAAGTAGCTGAGATGTTTGAGGTTCAAGCGTAACGTTCTTGCACTTTCCGATATAAATTTGATGAGCCGATAGCTATATTGCGATGACGCGTTTTAGTCGCGGAGCGACGGCAGTTTTAGTCGCGGAGCGACGGCAGCAGTTAGCCTGGGGTGGAGTTCGCGAAGCGA
>JANOAI010000085.1:0-16450 GCA_031411055.1 Pirellulaceae bacterium | reverse complement strand
CGGGGTCAGGTACCAAAAGTGCAAAGCACCCGAAGGGCCGTTCCGGCTTTTGGTACCTGACCCCGTTTTCCACGCAAGCCGATTTCCTCGAATACAGAATCGGCTAGCGCCTCCGGCTCATGAGCTTGTTGAAAGTATGTTGGTCGTTTTCTTCAAGCCATGCGAAGTGGCGAGTCAAAGCGTTTGTCACCGTTGGCAGCGTAGTTAAGATTCCCGAAGACGGTGGGGATGTCTCGCAGTTGTGGATACTTGTCGAGCAAGTAGCAACCTGAATCGACGTAGGCTTCGGGAACCAGATAAGAGCCAACGGTATTGTGATACAGCGGAACGTTGATGATCGGCAAACCCTTTCGATTGCTTCGCGTTATGACTTGCAAGCAAAGATCGGTCGCCCATAGGTGCCAACCTAGCTTTTCGTCGATGACCAGTGGACTGGATTGATGAATGGCTACGGCGAGCTCATCAATCGCCAGCGCCGACTGCGATTCATCCGCCATGTATCTTCGCGTTCGATCGACGACGCTTCCGACACGTCGGCAGACTACCGGCAACGAACCAGGAATGGCTTCCATTCCGATGAAACCGACCGGCAGTGCTTGAAGCCCCGATTCGCTGAGGGCGGCAAGTTTTTGTACAATCAATCGTCCGCTCCCTTTCGGAATGTATACATCTTGATGCATCATCAATCGCCATGGATATTTGGCTTTCAGGGCCCCACGCTGATAAACATCGGCGGCAGAAGTCGCATCGCGAATGACGATGACCTCGACCTCGATTTCATGGAGACCGGGAGAAGCAAGGAGATCCCATTGGAATTGCCAGTCGCGATTCACTGGGACAATGATCGACAGCGGAACTTGGGCCGCATTCTGCCGGCCTCTCCATGGCGATCGGCAAGCGTGAATCCAAAAATCGGGACGCACATAATTGAGCTGTGCAATTTGTTCTGAGATTCCGAGTTTGCAGGTCGCCTGCACTAGCAAATCGAGGAACGGATCGGCCGCGAAGGTTTCTTCTTCGTTTTGAACAAGCTCAGGTAACCAACCTCCGTCGAGCAATTCCTTGACGATCGTTGGGTACGTAAAGCCAAGCCGGGAGTTCGGTTGTGAAATTTCCGCGAGAACACCGGCGGCCAACTTTTGAAAATTGGAGAGATGAGCTGCATTCGCAACGTGGCACAGCAACCGCGAATCGTCGGCTGAATGCTGTCCAATCCATTCCCAAAACGGACTTCGCGTATCAAGGGTCTCTAAACCATCGCGGAGACAGACAACCTCCAACGGTTCGCTAAACCCCGACGATTCATTGAGGCTACTCGGCCAAGGAATGATATGATCGACAAACTTCTTTGCCACATCTAAATGCACCGAGTCGCGATCGGTGGCAATCCAAACAAGCTTTGGATTACGTTGTTTCGCTAGCCGAGCGAGTTCTCCATTGCCACAGCCCAGTTCGAAAACTCGGGCTGACCGACCGTCCGCGTGCGCGAGAAATTGAAGCCAGGTATCGATCTCCGTTGATTGCATATGGAGTTTATTCTGCTATGCAGCCCGCTTGGGAGTTGGCTTCAGGAATTCGCTGTCGTCGTGAACGTCCTCAAAGCGAACAGCAACTTGGCGTGAGACACCGCTTTCTTGCATCGTCACGCCATAGATGGTCGTGGCGGCGGTCATCGTTTTCTTGCTGTGCGAAACCACAACGAATTTTGTCATGTGTAAAAATTCAGTGAGAACCGATACAAATCGACCAATGTTGGCTTCGTCAAACGGCGCGTCCACTTCATCAAGGATACAGAATGGGCTCGGACGATATTTAAAAATCGCCATAATGAGCGCAACTGCGGTGAGAGCTTTTTCACCTCCGCTCAGAAGCGAGTTTGAAAATGCCGTCTTCCCGGGAGGGGTGGCAACAATTTCTACCCCCGCTTCGGACATGTCTTCGCATTGCTCTAATACTAAATCAGCGTGGCCGCCACCAAAGGATCTTCGATAGAGTTCTTGGAAATTCACGCGGATGGCTTCCAGCGTCTCCGAAAAGAGCCGTTGGGAATCGATATCGATCTTCTCAATGATTTTCTGAAGATTGAGTTTCGCATTGGTTAGGTCTTGATAGTGGCCATCGAGAGTGTCGTAACGACCTTGAAGCTCATCAAGCTCCTGAAGCGCTTCCATATTCACGGAGCCTACCGAGGCGATCTCTTGTCGAAGTTGGCCGATTTCCGACTCGACTTGGCCGCGATCTTCGAGCGGTGGTGCTTGCGCGACCAACTCTTGATCGAAGAGATCGAGTTCATAATCTTCGCGATATCGTGTCAGGAGTTCGGTGACCCGAGATCGGTGCTGGTTGATCTCATTTTCAAACGCACGCTGTTGCTCAAACGCACGGTCAAGCTGTCGTTGAGTCTGATCCAATTGCTTCGTCGCATCGCGACGAACGGTTTGCAATTCATGCGTTACCTGTTGTAGTGCGGATAGTCGTTCGGCGCCCGATTCAATCTGCGCTGCATATGCTTGCTGCTGAACTTCCGCCTCGCGAATATTTTCTTCCGTTTGGGCGAATTTCAAATCGATGGCTAGCAGTGTTTGCTGGACTTCTTGAACCGCCGATTGTCGCTCTTGTGAGTCCCGGTTGAGTTGTTCAAGGGTTGTTCGCAAACTCTCAAGACGTTGTTCTAATCGAGCTAGAACCACTTTTTCACTGGTCCAAGACTCGCGAATTTGACTCAACGCCGATTCCTTAGCCACAATGGCGTTCTGTTGCTCGGCGATCGAAATTCGAAGACGCTCAACCGCCGCTTGGGCTTTCTGGGTATTCTCGTCAGCAATTTGGATCGAACTTTTTGCAACGACTATTTCCTCTTCGGTTTTCTTTTGCTCGGCAAGCATCGCTTGGAGCTCCGAATGTCGCTGTTCAACTAGCCGAATATCGGCCGCAAGTTGCACCGTTGCTTCGGAGACGTGTCGCCTCGACTGTTGATACTGCTGGTCCGTCGACTTCACTTTTTCCTGGTTCGCTTCCGATTGCGACTGGAGGCGAGCGATTTCGGCGGCCTCGGTCGCAATCATCTCCTCCAAGCTGCGAATTTCCTCGCGAGCCGCAAGCATTTCACTGCGACGAGATACTAAACCCAGTGCCGTTTGCAACGAACCGATGGAGAGTGTTCCATCGGCGTCGATGCGTTCGCAGGTTGCCGTTACAAAGCGTAAACCAGCGCCGCGAAGGTGGCTCAAATCAAGGGCCGTCGAAAGAGAGTCAACAAGCCAGGTCGTGCCAAGCAGGTAGTGGAACAATGGGGCGTATTCGGGTTTGAAATGGACGAGTCGGTCAGCCCGACCCAAGACGCCACGCAAACCATCGAGCTGAATCTTTTCGCCCGAGCGGCGGCTTGGAAGGCGGTCGATCCGCAACATGGCCACGCGACCGTCGAGATTGAGACTTCCCTCCCGGATAAGATCGATGATTCGTCCATCGTCCAAAACCACCGTTTCCGCAACCGAACCCAAGGCCACATCGATTAAGGGAGCGAGATGGACATCGATTTCGATTAAGTCGGCGACAAGGCCTTTGACGGAATTCCAAGGCGATTGAGGTTCGTTGTTCGCGAGTTCAAGCAGTTTTTTGGCGCCACGTCCGACACCCTCTTGCTGCTCTTCGAGCTGTTCCAAAAGGTTCAGACGCTCTCGAATACCTTGAAGTCGGCCCTGATGGTGCATGACGGACTCTTGGCGTTGTCCAATTTCCGCTCGAACACGTTCCAATTCCAACTGTGCCGACGAGAGCGATTGTTCGGCAACTCTACATGCTTGCTCGTATTTCTCTCCATCCGCTTGTCGCTGTAGGACAAGGCTTTCGAGGGCTCGAATCTCGATCTCTAACTCATCACACTGCTCGCGAAAAGATTGATACTGATGCTCAAGATGCTCAAGCTTTGTCCGCTCCGCTATAGCCGAGGACCGTTCTTGGTTGTCCTTGCGTTCCAGAATAGCGACTTCTTCTCGTGATTCTGACAAAAGCCGTTGATAAGTTGCTAGGTCCTCATCAAGCTGACGACGGAGAGTATCGATCTGTTGCACTCGAGTCGATTGTTCGGCCCATTCCGTTTGCCAACGATCGAGTTCGGATTTTTGTTGCTGGACTTCGTCAGCTGAAAGATCCGCCCGTTCCGCGAGCGCTACTTGTCGGGCAAGGTTAAGCGACCTCTCATGCCCAAGTTCAGCAATTCGATCACGGAGGGCGATTTGCAAACTCTCAAGTCCAGCGATCTTCTCGCGATAAACCTGCTGTTGCGTTTGAGCCGCTTCGGTTTCGGAGACTTGGGCTGCAAGATTACCCTCCGCTTCTTCAACACCTTGATTGGCTTGCGCTAACTGCTCGCCCAAAGACAAGCGTTTTGTCTCGTTGTCGGCCAACGAACGCTCAAATTCAGTGATCTTATGGATAATCGAACGATGTTCATCGATCCCAATCTGTAAGCGAAGCTCGGTCATGCGAGCGGTCATTTGCCTGTATTGCTGGGCTTTCGTGGCTTGATTCTTGAGCGTCGTCAAGCGTGTATGGACTTCGTCGACGATATCTTTCAAGCGCACCAAGCTTTGCTCAACGCGTTGCAATCGACGATCGGTTTCGACCTTCTTCGTTTTAAAGCGGCTGATTCCTGCCGCTTCCTCAAAGATCGCGCGACGGTCTTTGGCTGATGCTTGTAGCATACGATCTATTTTGCCTTGTTCGATCAAACTGTAAGCGTCGATACCGACACCAGTTCCGCGAAAGAGGTCTCGGATATCCTTCAAGCGACGCGGCTCGCGATTGATTAGATACTCGCTTTCGCCGCTTCGAAAGACGCGACGCGTAACGTGGACTTCGTCAGCATCGACATTTAATTGGCGATCACGATTGTCGAGGATCAGTGTCGCTTCTGCCGAGTTGCAAGGTTTACGACCACCCTCGGCAGAGCCTTTAAAGATGACATCGGCCATGTCATCGCCACGGAGGCTCTTGGCGCTTTGCGTCCCGAGCACCCACTTGATGGCGTCGACAATATTCGATTTTCCGGAACCATTGGGACCAACGACCACCGTAATTCCGTCGGGAAAATCAAATCGCGTTTTGTCGGCAAAGCTCTTGAAGCCAGCGAGTTCCAATGCACTTAGCATGAACTATCGACCTTGTGGTGGTTGGGAGGTATGGTACTTCGGTTCGACGCCTGGCCGAATATTATTCCAGCGTTTTAAATACGTTTTTCCTCGAAAAAAACCAACATCAAAAAAAACTGCACTGGTCTTGCCTCGGACGATCGATTATCGGTATCGACTAGCTAATGATTCTTGATCGTTTCGGGCAAACCGAGCTTGAGAGAGTTATTGCAAGCGAATTTACTGGACACGCGTTTGGTCAAGGAGGACCAAGGTGCAAACCATCAAAACAGCTGTAGTTGTAGTTCTTTTGTTAGTTGTCGTTTACGGCGCCTACATTGCTATCAATGGATCGCAAACAGAATTGCCCGAAGAGCTTAAGCGGATGCTGGCCGAGGACACGGAGCTTGATATCGACGTATCTACTTCGATGGTCGGTAGAAGCGACGCTTCGACGTTGAAACCAAGTCCAGGTTTGAAACCTGCACAAGGTTTACCGCCGAGCAGTCCTCTCGCATCAAGCTCAACCAACTTCTGGAATAAGCCGAATGATGGCTCGAGTACATCGACATCTACGACTGAGCCCCTTGCGCCACCGAAGCTCGCTGCACTCCCAAGCTTTCCGAGTGCGACGGGGAGCGTGGATACCCCGAAGGCCACTCCAATGTCGGCCCCTCCAGCCCCCATTCAATTTGATGATCCAAGCAAGCTGCCGGCGAACAGCTTAGCCCTACCTCCTTCGCCGACTAGCAAGCCAGGCGATACTTCAACATCGACAGGATTCACCAGCAATCCACCAAAGCCGCTCGATATGCCTCCCGCGCCGAACGCCGTTTCGCCACCGCCAAGCTCGTCTGTGCCCGGGAAACTTATTGCCCAATCGACTGTCGCAGGTAATACCGAGTCAACAAACGCATCAACAGCCTTGGAAGCCGAAACAGCGAAAGAGGCGCTGCTAGCTCAACCGATAAAGAAAGCTAATCTTACAGGCCGCTCTTACGACAACGCCAAGAAGACGGCTATGGAAATGGTCGATCGAAATGACTTCAAAGGCGCTCTTGCAACGATGAGCGTTTTCTACGATTCACCGGAGTTAAGTGCCGAACAGAGTATTGATTTGCTTAATCTGCTCGATTCGTTGGCTGGAGAAACCATCTATTCACGCCGTCCATTGCTTGAAACGCCCTATGTTGTCGGACCTGGTGAAACGATCGAGTCCATTGCGAAGCGTTATGAAATCCCAGCCGAGCTCCTGGCCAAGATCAACGCCATAGATCCAGTGCTTGGCCCGATGCCCGGCACGAAGTTGAAAGTGTTCCAAGGACCCTTTCGTGCCGAAGTCGACGTACAGCGCCATGAGATGACTATATTTTTGGGCGATCTCTATGCCGGTCGCTTCCCAATTTCGACGGGTGCCGACCCGCAACCGAAAGAAGGAGTCTTTCAAGTTGTCGACAAGCAGAAGAATCGGAATTACTACGGAAAAGGTGGATTGCAAATCGATGGCAGCGATCCTCGGAATCCCTACGGCGGATGGTGGATCGATCTCGGACAGGATTTGAGTATCCACGGTTCACCCGATGCGCAAGCCAGCGAAAACAATAGCCTTGGTTGTATCAGCCTGTCACCGCTCGATGCAGGTGACGTTTTCAGTATGCTGAGCCGCGGCTCTCAAGTAACAATCAAACGATAAGCTAGAGGAGTTCATAATGAGTCAAAACGGGATCAATTTCTTTGGTTGGATTCGAGACGGCGTAAAGCAATCGGTATTGCTCGGCGTTAGCGATGCCATTGAAACGATTGGGACGCCTGCCGACACATCAGCTATGCATCCCCATGTGGCTGCCCTTATGAAGCACTCGAAGACCGATGCGCCGCCAGCCTCGACAGCAATCGGATTCTCTTCTACGCCGACCGTGACGGCTAGTAAAAGCAAAAAACGGCTTGGTCGCTCACTTCGCGATATCGAGCCACCCGTCGGAACCTAGTGCATCGTCCAAATTAAAAATTAGGGTACGACTACCTCAACCCAAATTCTTCATTGGAACAAAGCACTAGTTCGACTGTCCCCAATCCTTTAACACGAAGCGAAAGCGAGTGGTTTGACTATCGAAACCTCAAGAAAACCACTCGCTTGCGCTTCGTGTTATCAATGAAATTATGCCTTCCGTAAGGATTTGGGACAGTCGAACGAGCAAGTTTCATTTCTTAGCGCAAGTGTGCCGCGACGCTCCGCCGTCGCGACTCTAGCAACTCTAGCGACAAGCAGTCACCGCTACGGAGCGTCGTGGGCAGACTGAATCCCTGTTATGGCACACGGATTGAGAGCTTATCGATTGAGGCAGGTTCTTTAGGTTTTGCTATCATTTTGCTATCGAACGAATTCGATAGGGGGCGATTTTCGCTTTGAGATCCCGCAATTTTTGCCGTCATCGTCAGAACTTGGCAATCTATTCTAGTCAGTCAAGACGCAGCGATCGTTTTGCCTAGATAAAGCAGAGCGAGAATAGTGCGTCCGGGCGGGTCCGCGAATAGGAAATTGAATCGGTCTTGATAAGCTGGCGTGAGTCTGCGGCCTCAGAGGACTCAGAGGCGTTACAAGCTGACTTCGCATGGATTTTTCAAGGTCGTCGAGCGATTGTCCCGGCCTCGAAAAATCGATTTGTGATCTCAAGGGGAAGTTATTCGGGGCCGATACCTCCAGGGAAGCCTTTGTGGGGTTCGCTGGATTTGTGCCAGCGAATCGGAATCACGAAGGCAAGACCCAGAAGACAACTCAGATTGATCCGCCAACGGATGGCGTCAATGTGAGTCGCTCGGCTTGACTGACACTTCGTCAGCGGGACTTTGCCTAAGTAGGCGTTTGAAGCGAATAGGATGCGCTGCGGACGGCGAAAGGTCAACGAAGTCGGTCGAAGAGAAATCTTCGATCTAGGCCTTGCTAGGTTGAGAGCGATTTCGACGGCGACTTCGTGCGTCGAAACCGGTCTCCGCCTGACTGCGTAGGCACGTACCGAATAGCCGAGTAAATGTCCAACATCGAATTAGGGAGATATGAGTCGATGAAAATTAAATTCTTAGTAGGATCGATGATTCTTGGAGCTAGCTTAACGAGCCAAAGCTTTGGATTCGATCTTCTCGATCGGATGCTGAAAGGCAAGGGCTGCGGTTGCACGAGCACCTGTTGCGATACTTCAGCTTGTGGTGGTGGTTGTGGACCTAGCTGTGGAGCTGAAACAGCTTGCGGTGGTGGTTGCAACAACGGTTGTGGCGCCGGTGGTTGTGGACCTAGCTGCGGAGCTGAAACAGCTTGCGGTGGTGGTTGTAACAACGGATGTGCTGCTGGCAGTGGACCAAGCTGCGGAGCTGAACTAGCTTCCTGCGGTGGCGGTTGCGGACCTAGCTGCGGTGCTGGAACAGCTTGTGCTCCTTCCTGTGCAACTCCTTGCTGCCGCAAGAAGCCTTTGATGGGCTTGCTTAAAGCAATCAAGGCTGACCTATGCTCGATTGGATCTTGCAAGTCAAAGAGCTGTGACGCTGGTTGCGGAGATCCTTGCAACAGTGGTTGTGGTGCTGGTGGTTGTGGACCTAGCTGCGGAGCTGAAACAGCTTGTGGTTGCAACAACGGTCGCAACAATGGTTGTGCTGCTGGCTGTGGACCTAGCTGCGGAGCTGAAACAGCTTGTGGTTGCAATAATGGTCGCAACAATGGTTGTGCTGCTGGCTGTGGACCTAGCTGCGGAGCTGAAACAGCTTGTGGTTGCAACAAGGGTTGCGGACCTAGCTGTGGCGCTGAAATGGCTGCTTGCGGTGCTGGTTGCAACAAGGGTTGCGGACCTAGCTGCGGTGCTGAAACAGCTGCTTGCGGTGGCGGTTGCAACAGTGGTTGCGGACGAAGCTGCGGTGCTGAAATGGCTGCTTGCGATCCATGTGCTGCTGCTTGCTGCGATAGCGGTTGCGGCAAGAAGCGCAGCTGCGGTCTTCTGTCGAAGATTTTCGGTTGCAACAAGAAAAGCTGCTGTGATTCGGCTGCCTGCGATGCTTGTGCTACTCCATGCAACACATGCAGCGCTCCTGCTGCAGCTCCAGTAGCAGCTCCAGCTGCCGCTCCAGCTGCTTCCCCAGCTCCCGTTGTTGATCCAAGTGCATACTTGAACAGCAAGCGCCGTGTCATTCAGGTTAGCTCGGTTCGCTAATACTAGCGAGCCAGGTTAGTCTACAGAGACACTGTGCAACTCAAACGGCCCGCGAGTTCTTGAAACTTGCGGGCCGTTTTTGCTTTGAACAAACATGACTGAGCTCCGTAACGATTGAGCCTGGGACGCTAGCCGATTCTGTTCTGCAAGAGAAATCGGCTTGCGCCTCAGGCGCAATTGTTCGGAAGAACGCCAAATCAAAAGCCGAACTAGCTTTTACGTCACTTCGATTGAGCGACACGAATCCCCTCTGCCCAGTCGTACATCGCAAAGAGGGTTTCTCGCAGATCGGTTGGATACTTTGATCGCGATTGTTCCCACGCCGTCTCCAGATCTTCACGAACGAACAAATCTGGACGTAAGGCAAGCAACCGGTTTCGCAATTGCCGTGAAATCTCTTCATCGATCGAGGTTCTCCAAAGGACGTCAAACCCCCGAATGGGTTGATGCCCTGTAATTAAAAGACTGGCACGCCGACGTCGAACCCAACGACGCAGACGCCAGGCGGACCAAGTCGACAATTGTTCATACCCATCAACCATCACCAAAGCTTCAGGAGTCCATCCTTTGCGTTCCGTGTTCATCGCAGCACTTGACCTTTCCTGCGTTGAAAGTCGGTAGGAAAAAACTGGGCGTGATTTATCAAAGATCGTTTTCAAATTGGCAAACAGCGTCGATTTACCCGATCCATGCGGCCCAATGATACTTGCCCAGCCCTGATACCGCTGGTCAAAATCCTGAACCAATTGCTCGACCGATCCTCCGTCCGAACGTTCATAAAAAATTGCACCCGGTTGAACGAACTTGGTCGAAAACGGATTGATAGATTCAGCTTTCATGAGTAATCAACGGTCCTAGCTTGGGTGCCCATTCAAGTAGCTGTTCGTTGACCATGCGAGCAATTTTACGTGTCTCGCGTTCTCGCAAGGCTCGCTTGAGAATCGCTTGCGCCTGTTCTAATGTCAGTTGCGATGCCAATTCCTTAATCGAAGGGATGAAGGCGGAACTCATGCTGAAACGCCGCAAGCCCATACCGAGCAAGAGAACAAAGGCCGCTGGCTGGGCAGCCATCTCGCCGCACAGTGTGACATCCCGATGAGCTAGCTGGCTCGTTTTGATCACGCTGTCCAAAATTCGAAGAACGGCTGGAGATAATGGATCGCACAACGGGCTCACGCGAGGGTTGTCCCGGTCGGCAGCCATCAGGTACTGAATCAAATCATTGGAACCAATCGATACAAAATCGACGGCACCCAAGAGTTGATCAATCATCATCGCCGCTGCCGGCACTTCAATCATCATCCCAAATTTTGGCTGACCAAAAGCTTTGCGGTCCTTCGTCAGACTCTCGGTCGCCTTACGACAAAAGCCGCGAAGTTTGCGCAATTCTTCGAAATTCGATACCATTGGAAAGAGGATGTTCACCTCACTATTCGGTGAACAGCATGGCGACGCCGCACGATAAATGGCGCGTATCTGAGTCAAAAACAGCTCGGGATGCTCAAAAGACAATCGAATGGAACGGAGCCCCATAAAGGGATTCGATTCCGAATGACCGCGGCTCAAAAAAGGAATGGATTTGTCGCCACCAATGTCGAGCGTTCGAATCGTCACGCGTTTATGCGGAGCAGACGCAATGACATTGCGATAATTTTCAAATTGCTCTTCTTCATTGGGAACATCATTGGACGTGAGGTACAAATACTCGGTTCGGTACAGTCCGACTCCATCCGCTCCCTGCGTGCGAGCCGAATTCGTGTCGACGAGACCATTGATGTTGGCTAGCAATTGGAGCGGTACCTTGCAGGCCGTCATCGCCGGTCGATCACGATTGTCCGCCAATCGATCTCGCAGGTTGAAATATTCACGCTCCAATTTACGGTAGGCCGCGAGCGTTTCCGGGCCTGGGTTTACAAGGACGTGACCATGGCTTCCGTCAACGACGATCGTATCTCCGGTTTTGACATGCTTGAGAATATTTGCGACGCCACTCACCGCTGGGATTCCGCGGCTTCTCGCAATAATCGCAGCATGGCTCGTTTGACCACCGGCTTGATTGACGACGCCATGGATGACTCGATCACCCATCATGATGGCTTGGCTTGGCAGCAACTCGTTAGCCACAACGATGATCGGACCCTGAAAGACCCCAGAATCCTCCTGAAGAGCCTCGCTCAAGTGGCTGGTAAGACGCATTACTACATCGCGAATATCGGCAAGTCGATCTTGAAATAGCGCGTCGCTATGTTTTTCCAAAGCGTTTCGATAATGGTCCATCAAACGAGCTAAGGCAGCTTGGCTGGTACAGAGATCGTCGCAAATGCTCTTCCTAACCTGTTGAATAAGGCCCGAATCGTTGAGAATCGTTTCGTGGACTGCAAAAATTGCAGCCGCCTGTTTGCCAATTTGCCGAAGCGCCTTGGCCTGAAGGGCCTTAATTTCGACTAGCGCTTTCTGACGTGCCTTCTCGAAAACCTCTAACTCGTTGCCTATTTCGCTCGATTTTATTTGCCGTCGATCAGGATTCACGAAGACTTCGTGAATACAATAAGCCGTCCCGATGGCAACTCCTGGAGCAACGGCAATTCCACGACGCATTTTCGATTTCGATTACGTTAGTACAAAAGATTTGTAGTTCATCAGCCGAACGGTTTTGAGTACCTTGCGCACGCTGAGATACGACTTAGCTTACGCCCAACTTCAGTAACAAAGAAGTACCATTGTCTGTGAATTCGTCTCTCAAAATTCTGTTTCGTGACGATCATTTTATTGCCGTCGACAAACCGGTTGGCATGATCGTCCACCGAGGAGCCGGAACCGATCCTGACCAACCCGCTTTGCTTCAAACGCTTCGGGATCAGATCGGACAACGTGTTTTCCCCGTTCACCGGCTCGATCAACCGACTTCGGGAATCGTCGTTTTTGGTTTAAACCCAACGGCGGCTGCAACACTGGTTGACTTGTTCACGAATCACCAGATAAGCAAATACTACCAAGCCATTGCCCGCGGCTGGCTCCACCCCGAAGGTTGCTTGCAAAATCCCTTACTTCCTCCCAGTATCAGGATTGATCCGGAAAAATCGCTATGCGAAAGCGACTATCAGGTGGCAATCACAAAATTCACGACGATACGTTGGTTTGAAGGACCCTGGAAAATCGACGATCATTCGCCAGCTCGATTTTCATTGCTCGAAGCCTCCCCGCAAACCGGCCGTTGGCATCAAATTCGACGACATCTCAAGCATATTGCGCATCCCATTCTTGGTGATTACCGCCATGGCGACGCACGATGTAATGCTTGGCTCGAGATGAAATGCCATACCGAAGCCATGATGCTTTCAGCGGTCTTCCTCAAATTCAAGCATCCCTTCACACAGCAAGGTGTGGAGATTCGTGCCGACCGTCATCAAGCTTTCGACTCGGTTGTAAAATTTCTATCGCCGTTTGCGGTATCGATCGATCCAACAAAACTACCTAAGCAGCCGATTGGACAACGCATCGACAGTCTGGTTTAGGCTAGAGCATTTTCAAGAACGACGTAGGTTCGGGGAAACTAAGCTGCCCGCTTTTTGCTTCGAGATTTTTTCTTACCAACCGGTTGATATAGCTTGCTGTTACCGCGTTTACCAACTTCGGAAATTGCACCACAATGTTTCAGTACGTAAGCGACTTGTTGAGCAAACCAGCGAGGTCGCTCCATCCACTTCGCCAGTGTCGCGGTATCGAAGATCACGTCGCCAGGAACGTCCGCTAACGCAAGCAAATCATGGTTCGTTGTCAGCCATAAACTTTCACCAATATTTAAAACTCGTTGCTCGATCGTTTTGTAGGGTTTTGCGCGCCGCCAACGTTTTACTTTTGGCAATCGAACTTCTTCCACGTCGACGAGCGGAACTTCAAGGACCAGATTTTTATGTGGATAGACCCGTGTAAAGTGAAGAAGCTCGGCGAAAATGTCTTGATGGCAACTCCGTTTGGGGCTGCGGCGGCGGCGAGCAATGGACGAACCCTGCGCGTCAAGAGTTACGATCCACTTGTTCGCAATGATTGGTTTAACGATTCGAACACAGTGGTCCAGCGACAAAAGATCGGCGATCTTGTCGCGAATAGCCCCTAAGCCCGCATGTTGAACTTCGACCAGCCTATTTTGGTCATCGATCGCGTCAATACGATAGCTACCAATCCGAACCTCCGTTTGCGATGGATCGAATGCGTAGTATGCCTTGAGCGTTCGATGCAGTTCGGTTTCCAAAGATTTTTATCCCGACGAATTGGCTTTGATACCAAAGTCTTCTATCGTCAGAAGGGTGTAGAGCTCAAGACCGGCTGCTTCAAATGCTTTTCGACCGCCTTCCAGCCGATCGACGACAGCCATCACCCCTAGAACTTCAAGTCCAAAGGCTTTCGCTGCTTCCACGGCCTGGATCGCACTTCCTCCGCTCGTCACGACATCTTCGACGATGACGCACTTCATTCCGGGTGAAACTGGCCCTTCTACGAGTCGTCCCATGCCGTGTTGTTTGGCTTCCTTTCGAACCATAAAGCCGCGAGTTGGGAGTCCCTGCTGGCCCGCCAACATCACAATACCGGCTGTGATCGGATCCGCACCAATCGCCATTCCGCCAACACATTCCGGCATGGAAGTCGAATAACGGTTGCGAATTTCTTCGAGCAACCCAGCGGAAATCTGCTGGATTCCTTCCGGATGAAGCGTCACTTGCCGGCAATCGAGGTAATACGACCCTTTTTTTCCGCTAGCTAACGTGAAATCGCCAAATCGCAAAGCCTGCTGGCGAATGATATCAATCAAGGTTGACTTCGAATAACTCATAGTTGAACAAAAGTGAATTTTGAATGCTGGCAAAGAATGGAAGGTTCGAATCGTAGGACAACCCGGGGTTGTTGTCTAGAACCGACTTGTCCGAGTCTGTCTTGAGGCCGTTTTCACAGCTTTCTATACTCCGCGCGTCTCTTCATGGAGAAACTCGCGCTGAAGGTATGTCTTGAAATCTGAACAACTTACGAACTCCGACGCTCGGGAGCACACACTCCGGGATCGTGGCTCGCGTCGAAACGCACACCATTGCGTTTGGAAGTGGCCGTGGATTTTTCGTAGCTTGGTCGCGCAACTCATCGCAATTTCAAGCTTCATAATTTTCGGCTTTGATGTCCCTTTATCTCCGCCAACCGTAGCATCGGCTGCAGACATCGCTTTCCCGATTGTTGAACCGCGGCTTCCAATCGTCGTTCATGCAAAAAACGGCTTCCAAACAATATGTGGCGCGTACGAAGTTTACCAATTCATTGGCGATTGTCGTATCGAGCAGGGAGGCTTCTCTGCAAAAGGCGATCGAATGGAATTGTGGGTCGATCATTTTGCTTCAAGCATGGAATCGACCGGCGATACCAACGCGTCGAACGATACGAACAAACGTTGGATGTACAAGGCCATTATCCGCGTTGACGGTGAGGTGCAAGTCGAGTGGCTCGATGAACAACGACTGAAAGACACTACATGGATGGGGCGACTGTATAGTCATCGAGCGCCGATCATTGATGCCGAACGATGGGATAAACAAACCTCTGAGCCGAAGAAATTCGACGCGCCTGCAATCGACGAATTCAAACCTCGCTTGGGAAACACCAGCCCTTTCGTATCTTGGAATGGATCATCACCCGAATCAGGGCTATCAAAATCGAAAGACTCAAGCCGTGTTGAGCTCGCCCAGTACGAGCTATTGACTCCGCGCAGTACACAAGCCAATGGGATCGCTATTCCCCAACCTGAAGAGATTCGTGCGATGGAACTTCCTGCGCCGAACCCGAATCTGGGTCGTCAGGGGAGCTTGTTCGATTCGTCGACCAATAGTTCGCTGGGCGGAATGGTTATCGATGGCGACGTATCCGAAAATCTTCCGTCGCAAAATCACACGTCACTGCAGTTGCCGACCGATGCTTTGAATCAGCGTGTACCGCCCGGAAGCCCTGGTATCGCTCAAGGCTTTGTGAATCCAAGTTCGGCGCCACGCGTGGGCGCACAGGCTTTCGCGTTCGAAGGGCGTGGGGGAATCAATCCTGATTTCGAAACGCTCTCTCGCGCCGATAGTGGGGAGACGCTCATTGGAATCAAACGCGGTATCCGACTCAAATTCACAGGCGCAACGGTGATGTCAGGTACCGGACCCATGGAGCTGGGAACGGTTGTTCTCGAAGCTGATCGAGCCTTGATTTGGACGAAAGATCTGCCACGCTTGTTTTCACAAAAAATCGATGGCGTTCCGATCGAAATCTATCTGGAAGGCAACGTCGTTTTCCAGCAAGGTCCTCGAACCATCTATGCCGACCGGATGTACTACAACGTTCAATCGGAAACAGGGATGGTTTTGGGTGCCGAAATTTTGACACCCGCCCCTCAGTTTGAAGGCATCGTGCGACTTAAAGCCGATGTCATTGAACAACGATCACGTCAAAGTTTTCTGGCCTATAACGCCGCTATGACCAGTAGTCGGATCGGTGTTCCACGCTATTGGCTTCAAGCCGATCGCCTGAGCCTAGACGACCCTCGACCAGGTACCGATCAAAACCAGTCGGCCGCCATCGTAAAGACGGGCACAACGAATATGGAGGCAACGGCTCGAAACAATTTCGTATATCTCGGAGGTCTGCCTGTCTTGTATTGGCCAGTCATGACTTCCAATATCAATGCGCCGAGCTTTTATCTTCGAAGTGCAAAGTACAAGAACGACGCTCTGTTTGGTCAACAAGTCTTCCTGGACTGGGATCTCCATCAATTGCTCGGACTCGATGGACCCGATGGGACCGATTGGCGTCTCTCGACCGATTATTTGTCTAAACGTGGTTTCGCTCTAGGGACAACATACCGTTACAACCTTCCGAACACGTTCCTCCCCGGTCCAGCCACCGGATTCTTCGATGCCTGGGGACTGAATGATAAAGGCCTCGATATTCTAGGTGTGGATCGAGTCAATCTCACCCCAGAACAGAATACGCGTGGGCGTTTCCTTTTCCAGCATAAACAGTACTTGACCCGAGACCTGGAGCTTTGGGCAGAAGCTGGACTCGTTAGCGACCGCAACTTTCTCGAACAATTTTTTGAGCGAG
>JANOAI010000084.1:0-8850 GCA_031411055.1 Pirellulaceae bacterium | reverse complement strand
TCGGCTCCTTGGCCCTCGGCGAGTCGCGCGTGAGCATTGGCCAGACAGTCAAGAATGTCTGCTGCCGTATCGCCCCCCAAGCTACTCGCTTCGCGGCTGACCATTCGATAACCTAGACCGATCAGATAGTCACCGACGTTGATGGCTGTTGGCGTTCCGTACTGTGCATGCATCGCTGGCGTGCCGTAGCGAAAGCTATCGTTGTCTTCGATGTCGTCATGTATCAGACTGGCTTTGTGAAACATCTCAATGCTGAGTGCTCCACGGAAGACGCTCGTCGGGAAGGCCGCAATGGCTTGTTCACCATCGCCTAACGTTGCATTGCCGCCGGTCAGCGCATCGTAGGCCGCAAGAGTTATAAATGGTCGCGAATACTTGCCGCCTTTGGATAAGAAATCGATGGCTAAGGCTTCGGTAGCGGCAATTGCGTCAATTCCTTCCAGGCGATTATCGCCGGTCGATTTCACCGCTTCGTTGCTGCGCGTGCGTGCGACGAGTTCATTCAGGCGCGGTTGTTGAAACATGTTCGATGCCCCGCGCATCAAATGAACATACGATCGTGTTTTTTCACGGAGGGGTTCCGTCGATTGTGTCAAAATCATGTCGCGAACCCAGTCTTCATCGACACTTGTGTTGCGACAGTCGCTGGAAAGGAGCGGAACCGCCATGCACGGAATGCCAGCCAGCAAGAGTTTGTCGATGGCCTTTTCCAGAACGTTCAAGCATGCGACCCCGACGATGGCGTCAACGTAGCCACTCACGATAATCTTTAGGACGACTGGCGAGCCTTCGGCAACGAGTACTTTGTAACCCATTTCTTCGGCTTTGGTGCGAAAATCGGCAATACTGCACGCGCCGCATTTCTTGCAATCCATCCCAAATTCATCGTAGTCAGCTGGGCATCCTTCGGCGTGCTTCAAGCAGTGCGGAAGCAGGAATAGCCGGCGACTGGGGGGAGTCGCCGCAACGCCATCCCGGAAAAAGGCACTGCTGAGCATGACCATGGTCCAGCCGACATATCCCTCGGATAAATCAAGCGATTCTAGCAATCCACGGGCAACGCTTTCCATTTGGTCTTTGGTGAGCGAAACCGATTTATCCAGCCGAGAGGCCACCAACTTGCATTCGGCATTGAGCCGTTCACGCAGCTCTTTTGTCTCGGGGACGAGCTTGAGATGGCTCGTCTTTCGTCGCTTGGACTTGCTGCCAGCACCCGCCGATTCGGAACTTTCGGGAGCATCTTTGCGCGCGATCGTTGGCGGGATAGACAATGAAGCATTCCTTGTTTTCGTGTAGACACTAGGCGGGGAAAGCCCTTCCGGAGTGGGCTTCGTCGAAATCGATTATAGACGAACTAACCCCAAAAATGTAACAATGCATCGCGTTCTTGGGATCGAACCTTCCATTTCTTTAAGGATTCTCTGTGACCGCCGAATTGCCAATTTTTCGCGTTTTGCTCCAGAAAGAGCAGCTCGTATTCTCCGCTGCACATTTTATCACCTTTGCGGGTGACATTTGCGAATGCCTTCACGGCCACAATTACGGAGTTCGCGGCGAGGTAGAAGGACCTCTCGACGAGAACCGCTACGTGGTCGATTTTATCGCTTTTCGCGATACGCTGGCTGAGGTGGTCAAGCAACTGGATCATCACATGCTCCTGCCTACCAAACACCCGCTCATCCAAGTAACCGAGGAAGGTGAAGAAGTCATTGTCCGTTTTCGAACTAAACGGTGGGTCTTCCCTGCCGAAGACTGTCGCTTACTTCCGATCGGAAATACAACTGCCGAAGAGATTGCAAGCTGGATTGCCTTGGCGGTTCGCGAAAAAATGAAGCCCAAGGTCGGTGAACGACTTACTTACCTCGAGATTGGGGTTGACGAGAACCATGGGCAGTGGGGCTATTGCCGAATGCCCTGGTAAACGCATGGCAACCGTCGCAATCGTTAAAGTCCACTGTATCGGCTTAACGATTTTATCATGCAGAATAGGGGATCGAGGAACTTTCAATCGCACCCCTTCACAAACCCGATTCAAAGAACAGTCGACGGTCTTCGCAATACCGTCTCGTCGTACTTTGGAGTTTGACGGTTGGCTCAAATAACCTCACCTGGTGTTCACAAAGCTGCCGTGCTGTTGATGTCTTTAGATGAAGACGACGCAGCACTGTTGCTTTCTCGTTTGCCGGTGCGTCAAGTCGAGGTGGTGTCGCTTGCCATTGCACAGCTCTATGAAGTTTCGGGGTCTGAGCAAGAAAAAGTCATCAACGAGTTCTTCTCGGCGACGCCAAGTCCTCTTTCAACCAGCTCCGGCGGGCTCGATAAAGCCAAAAATCTCGTCAAAAAAGCTCTGGGAAAAGATGCCGGCGATATGTTGGCCATGCTGCAGCAACAAATCGAATCGTTGCCGTTCAGCTTTCTCCAAAAAGCGGATCCACAGAACGTGCTGTCCTTCATTATGGACGAACATCCGCAAACGGTTGCCCTGGTTGTGTCGCATGTGCCTGCTCAGATTGGTGCGGCAATCATCGCAGGCTTACCGCAAGTCAAGCAGCTCGAAGTTATCCGTCGCATTGCCGAAATGGGTCAAACAAGTCCAGAAGCAATTGAGGAAGTCGAAATCGCGCTTGAACTCAGAATGTCGCTCTTTATGAGCCATTCGTTCCAAAAAGCAGGCGGTGTTCCAGCCGTCGCCGAAATCCTCAACGTATCCGACCGAGCGACCGAACGAGCGATTCTGGACTCCTTGGCCGAAACAAGTCGCGACCTCGTCGACGAAATCCGAAGGCTCATGTTCGTCTTCGAGGATATCTCGAAGCTCCAGGACAAAGATATCCAAGCGATCCTCAAGAGTGTCGAAACAGCTCAATGGGCAATGGCTCTTAAGGGTGCCAGCCAAGGATTGCAAGAAAAGGTTATGCGAAATATGTCTTCTCGAGCCTCGGAAATGTTGAAGGAAGAAATGAGCTTCTTGGGCCGAGTCAAAGTCGCCGACGTCGAAGGTGTCCAGCAAAAGATCGTCGATATCGTACGATCGCTCGAAGAGTCCGGGCAACTGGCACGACCAAGCGCCGACGCCGAAGAAGAATTCGTTTCGTAAAGCCTTGGTTGTGATCAACGATCGCTATCACATCAGTAGAATTGCGTTGTTCCCACACTTTCTAAAAGCTTCAAGCGCTTAGGCGACCAAGCGATCCCCCTTTGCCAAGTTCGACGAAAATGGGTTTATTAGCGGCATCATTCCCGATTCCTTGACGGGGTCGATTCGGCGTGATTCAATGGAGTTATCACTCATTTGGTTTTCCCCACCCACTATGCTCCATCGTGCGAGTCAAAATCCATGGATCGCCGTCGCGCCCTGAAAACGGTTTTTTGCTTTAGTACCTTCGCGGCATTTCGACCCATTCGTTTAGAGGCTGAAATGAAGCCCTCGAACGATGCTATCCATCTTCTTGCAATAGGCGATTTTGGGACCACTGGGACCGACCAGAAAAAAGTCTCGCAAGCCATGTCAAACTTCATGAAGCAAGAGAAATTGACTCCGCGCGAGTTGCTTTTGCTTGGCGATAATTTTTACAGCGCCGATAAGGAGGGGTTTTCGATTGACTCAAAGCGATGGCAAACGACCTTTGAAGATGTCTATCCCGTTTCCGACTTCTCGATGCGATGTCCAGCCATCCTCGGCAACCACGATTATCACGATAACGTAGGCGGCGAGCAAATTCAGTTGCAATACGCTCGTGAAAAAAAGACACGTTTTACGATGCCCGATAAATGGTATCGCTACGAATTGGGGCCGAACGAAAATGATCCGTGGGTAACGGTGATCGCTCTGGATAGCAACTTACCTGAAGTGAGTGGAGCGCTCAAAACCAAGAAGCCAAAACCATGCCTCAAACCAGATGAAGTCAAATTGCAGCTCGATTGGTTGCAAAGGCAATTGGAAAAACCACGCGCACCGATGACGTTGGTTATGGGACATCACCCGCTTTATTCCAATGGCGACCACGGTGATACAGAATCCCTGATTGCGAGTTGGGGTGATTTGTTTCAAAAGCATAACGTACACGCATACTTATGCGGACACGACCATGATTTGCAACATCTCGAACTCGAAGGCAAGTTTACGTCGTTCATTTTGTCGGGGGGCGGCGGCGCCAAAATCCGAAAGTTAGACGTGGATCGTGAAATGCCGTTTGGACAATCGACTAACGGGTTTACACACGTTGAAGTGATGAAAAACGCGTTGCGCTTCACACACTACAACGCCGAAGGTCAAAGCTTGCATCAACTCGTCAAGAAGCAAGATGGTTCGGTCGCTGTCAGTGCTTAGCCGGATAACGCCACTTTGAATCAGCCGAACGGCGTTAGCCCAATGCCATCTACTTTCACCCTCCCGCGAAGAGCGGGAGGGCCGATGGCGAGGTACGAGCCAGCGGGGAGGGTGAGATTTCGAATGTTTCGCGACCATATTCCCTCCCCTCGTCGTCGTTCCTCCTCCTCGACCTTCCCAAAAGGGAGGGTGAAGTCAGGAAAGTAGATGGCATTGGGCGTTAGCCGCGGTTCTTAGACTTAAAACCGTGGCTAACGCCAAAACGGCTAATGGTTTCGAAAACGTCACGAATCATCGGGAAGTTGATTCAAAGTGACGCTGTCCAGTTCGAGTCGCAGAACGGTGCTCGAGGGACGTCGCGCGTGATCAACGTTGCTGCGGTTCTTGATCGCTCTCACAATCAATTGTCACGCATTCGTTCCTGCCGTTCCTGCTCTTCCACATACGCAACATCGATGAGGTGCAGTACGGCGTCGACATCGGCAGCTTCGGTCGAAAACTCAAATCTTCCTGTAAGCTGTACGGTAGGTTGAAGTTCACCCTTTTCGTGCAAATCCCAAATTTCTTCGCCGTAGTGCGTTTCTGCCAGCTCTGGCGCATACCTTGCGTAGTATTGGGTGATATTCCCGACATCGCGCAGGAGCATACTTTTGGCGCTATTGTTCCCAGCTGCGTTGACGGCTTGAGGCAAGTCAATAATGACAGGCCCATCAACGTCCTGTAGGACATTGAATTCAGACAAATCCCCGTGTACCAGTCCAACACACATCATGCGCAAGACATAATTCATAAGCGTCGCGTGATCCTTGATGGCTTGCGCTTCGGGCATCGTAATATCGTTGAGTCGTGGTGCGACTTCGCCGTCGGCACCCGTGATCAACTCCATCAGCAACACACCATTGAACAAACCATATGCTTTGGGAACGCGTACGCCGGCTTCTGCCAGTCGGTATAGTGCGTTCACCTCAGCCTTCTGCCAAACATTCTCCTGTTGATCGCGTCCGAATTTGGATCGCTTTTCCATTGCCCTCTGTCGGCGGCTGTTACGGATTTTTCGTCCTTCCTGATATTGCACCGCCTTTTTGAAACTCCGATCAGCAACATCCTTGTAGACTTTGGCGCAACGAATCTCCTCGCCGCAACGTACCAAAAAGACTTGAGCTTCTTTACCGCTCATTAGCGAACGAAGGACTTCGTCAACCAGACCGTCGTCAATCAGCGGCTGAATACTCTTAGGTGGTTTCAAGATTTTACTGCTTCTGGAACTTAGAAACGTCCCTGGAAAAAGGAATGAGAGGCTAGCATGCGATTCTCGCACGCTTCTCATCTCGTTCGGCTACAACACCGCAGCAGTGGCGGTCGCCAAATCTTGCAGTACAGAATAAAACGCTGGGAAAAAAGGTAGGATGTGCAGGGGAGCTTACATGACGATGGGGTCTCCAAGGCGTGCTGGCAGCCGCGAAATCCAACTCCTAACTTAGCACGAGTGACCAAAGATCGCAAAGAGGTCAAAAACTAGAAAAACACACTTCCCATGATCTTGCGGGTGGTTGGCAGTCTAGAGCGTTTTCAGGAAAAACGTAGGCTTGGGAACGGGGACAGGTACGAATACTGTTGATTTTCCGCACGATAGGTCAGTCGCTCCGAGACTGGCACCTCAACTTTGACGAGGATTTCACGAGTCTCGGAGAGACTTGTCTACGTGAATTCCCCAACTGGCTAAATGAAAAATAAAAATCTGCTAGACGGCTACTTGGAAGTCGATTGCGGGGCTTTCGACTCGGGAATGTAGGTTCGTACGGTTAGATACGCGAACAAATCTCGAATTTGTTGCGATTCGAGATCGTTGAGGAGTCCTTCGGGCATAATGGATTGGGATGAAGCTTGAAGCTTTTCGATCTCATCGCGTGCGATTCGCTCGACTTGATTATCGGCCTTGCGAAGAGTAACCGATTGCGGATCTTGGTGCTCAATGAGCCCAAGAATGACTCGGCCGTCATCGGTGAGGACTTGGAACTGAGTAAACTCTTCGCGAATGGCCGACGAAGGGTCGACGATTGAAGGGAGCATAAATCCGAAGTTGTCACGTTCATATCCAGTCAGATTCGGTCCTGTTTTTCCGCCTTCCGAAAACAGAGTATGGCAGGTTCCGCATTTCTTCGAGAAGATTTGATGCCCAAGTTCGATATCGCCCGAACCATCACGCAATAGATTTCGAATCACGCCAATCTTTTCTTCAAATTCCTTGGGAGTCGCTCGCGTGTTCCCCCAAATTTTCTGGAGACTTGCTTGGAGTTGGACATCGTCATGCATTCGCATTTGCTGAACGAGATCGAAAGGAACGATTCTAGGATTGAGACGCGAAGCCGATATTTCTTCGAGAAGCAGTTTGGCCCACGAGGGTCGTGAGGCAAGGGTCTGAAAGGCGGTTGCCTGCACTTCTTGTCCGGCCGCGAGCGAGGATTGAAGTAATCTACAAACGGTAACGCCAATCGAATCGTCGTCAAATTGCGAGAGTGCTTGCAATGCGACTCGTTGAAGGGCAGGCGCTTGCGATTGACTGAGCTGCTTAAGAATACTGGAGAGACTACTTTTCGTTTTCGTCCGGCCGAGGATATCGACCAATTCAATCTTCTCGGAAACCGGCGTCTTGCTATCTCCCAGTTTCTTAATCGCTTCTTGAATCGCCTTGGTATCGCCGAGCTTGATTTGCATCGGCAAATTCGATAGCCCTGTTTCGCGATAGTAGGCTTCCAGTCTCGACTGTACTTCGGGAGGGATCGACGCTTTGGCGGACCCTGCCAGGGCTTCGTTTAACCCTTCTACCAAAATACGGCGAGTCTCTAGCGAAGTCGCTGAGTCAAGCAACCAAGTACAACCAGACCAGTTGGGCGGTGATGCCAATGCCCAACGTTGCATCAGTCGACCGAGAAGAACTCTGGTTAAAAGCGGACTCTCCCATGAGCTTTGAATCAGGTTGCGAGTATGGGTTTCGCTTGAGAGACAATGATTCTCAAGTGCCCACCACATGAGAAGTCCCTGATGAAGATCGTCGATGTCTGCGTCATGTCGGATCAGCCCCTGCAAGATTGGGAATGCAGCGTCTGGCGGAAGTCGCTTTGCCGAACTGGCTAACTGTGATCGAACCGAAATGTCTTGCTCACGGTCCGCCAGAATTGCTAGTCGCTCTCCGATTGCAGCCGATGAAAGGCGGTCATCACCGATCAATCGAACAGACCAACGTCGGATATGCGAAATCGGATGGTTGATGCCGATGGTCCAAAGCTCATCGTTCATCAAGCCGAGTTGATAGAGGGTCCAAAGAGACTGTAGCGCCGTGGAAGCATCCCCATCGCGCAGATGAGACTCCAGGGTTGTGGAGATTTCTCGATCAGCACGCTCGCTCAGAATTCGTACCGCCGTTTGTTGAAAAAATTTATTGGGATGAGCGAAAAGTCCAATAAGCTTGTTCGAGGGCCACGTCTTCAAATCAAAGTGGGTTGGCGTGGGAACCATTTCGGACGTATTCGACATGCCTGCGGGAGCCTTGCTATTCTTCAAAAGGCTATTTCCGTCAACACTCGAAGCAGCGATGCCATTCGCAGCTTGCAGACGGTAAATACGGCCGCTCGCCTTGTGCCAAGTGTCGCGAGGATCGACGTGACTGAGACGACTATCATACCAATCGCAAAGATAGACCGCACCATCGGGGCCGACTTTCACGTCGACGGGTCGAAACCAACGATCGGGACTTTCTAAAATGGGCGGTAAATCAACGGTCCGAAAGGAACTGGTGTCGGGAAGCAGTTGGCTTGTCCAAACGCGATTGTGGAGTGCATTGGCTGCGATAATCCGTTGATGAAACGCTTGTGGCAGTGTTCCGCCTTCGTAGATGATGAATGTTTGGGCAAAGCGGTCCGCGTCGCCTTCAAACCGCATGTGCTCAAAGAATCCAAAAGCAAATGGATTGGTAAGCGAACCATGCTTCCCCCAGTTCTTCGATCCATAACTCCCCTGAGGATAGTACATGCCGCGCGTTGAGCCATTGTTCGTCCCTGAAAAGACACGACCAACTGAGTCGATTTCCAGGCTAAACGTATTTCCGCCCCCTTCGGCGTAGATTTCAAAAACCTCACGCTTTGGATGGTACCGCCAAATACACTGCCCCTGAAATGAGGTTGTGATTCCCTTCCGCGTTCGGACGTTGCCGGTGGTCGTACTACCATTGGCGCCGTAGATCCAGCCATCGGGTCCCCACGTTAAACTGTTCGCAATCGAATGGGTATCTTCTAAGCCGAAGCCCGACAGATGAACTTGAGGATCCGCATCTGGCTTCGCATCATCATCGCGATCAGGATAAAACAAAAGGTAAGGAGGATTCAGGATCCAAACCCCTTCATGACCAGGAAGCACACTGGAGACAATGTTGAGATCGGAAACAAAATCGTGATTCGATTCGTAGGTTCCATTGCCGTCGAGGTCCTCAAAAACGGTTACCCGGTCGAGCCCATGAACGTGAT
>JANOAI010000083.1:0-8897 GCA_031411055.1 Pirellulaceae bacterium | reverse complement strand
TCGCTCAACTCTTCGGGACGTAGACGGTCCGCCGTGTGGATCATCGTCGCGAGCGGGCGCGTCACGCGACCAGCCAACCAATAGCCACCAAGCGGGGCGATCACGAGCCCCAATCCAAACGCGATGCCGATGATTCGATCGATTAGCGTCAAGTCACGGTCAATCATACTCATCGATGCCCCGACTCGGATGCGGACCGGCGAATGGTCGCGGAGCTTTCCAAGCCGGTCGAGTATTCGGTAGCCTTGGAAAGTTGCTGGGACGGTGGCCTCGATTTCGCCGATTTCCAACTCGGGTGGTAGGTTGACGCTTTGCCAAAGTCTTTCTGTTGATTCGGTCGTTTCGCTTGAAGTCGTTTTATCTGTCTTTTCATTTAAGGAGCGTGAAGGCAAATTCAAGTTGTGAATTTGAACGAACCAGCGATGTTGGATATGGCCTCTGGCCTTGCGGTCCAACTGTGCAAATAGTGCTGAAGATTTTGGATCGCCCGCCGCCGCCAAAGTCAATTCTATTTCTTCAAGATCTTCCGATAGAATTTGATCCAATTCATGGACGAGCGTGAACTTCATTCCGGCACGAAGGCCAATGAGCGTTCCCATCGAAGCTAGCAAGACCACGATGGCATTGAGAAGCATCAATCGAAAACGGAGCGAGCGAAGAGTGGCCTTAATCCGGTCGAAGCTCATAGCCTGTGCCTCGAATCGTATGAATCAAATCGATATCGAATCCCTTGTTTAATTTGTTGCGCAATCGATTGATGTGGACTTCAATGACGTTCGTAACCCCTTCCCAATCCGATTCCCAAAGATGTTCACAAAGCATTCGCCGCGTCACGACTTCGCCTGCGTTTTTCATCAGAAATTCGAGCAATTTATACTCCGTCGGCGTGAGATCAATTTCCTTGTCGCCTCGCATAACCAAGCGGCTGGTCAGTTCGATCTTCAACGTTCCCAATTGCATTTCGGTTAAGGGTGTCTTTGTTTTGCGACGGTCTATGGCCGCTATTCTTGCGACGAGTTCCGCAAATGCAAATGGCTTCACCAAATAGTCGTCAGCTCCCGAGTTTAGACCGTGAACGCGATCTTCCACAGATCCCAACGCAGTGAGGACGAGAACCGATACGTCCTTCTTTTCATTCCGTATTTGTTTTAGAACGTCCAAGCCGGGAAGATCCGGAAGCAACAGGTCTAAGACGACAATGTCGTAGCCACTTGCTTCGATCAATTCCATCGCCGATCGACCGCTTTGCGTCCATTCGCATTCGTGACCAATTTCGGAGAGACCTTTCTCCAAGACGGAACCAAGAACCGCATCATCTTCCACGATCAATATTTTCATAGATTGCCACGGTGTTGGATGATTTTCGTTTTTTCCGATAATGATGGAAGCAAGATTTTAAATTCTAACGTTTTCGCAAGTCTGTGGTCTGTATCCATGCTTCGCAACCCTCTCGTCCAATCGGTGATCGAGTTTAACGTTTTAGATCGATTTCGAGCGATATTGCTTAGAAATCTGAACGATTTGTAATCCTTTCATCAGTTGATGAATCCGATAGGTAACACGTATAAGAGAGATTCGCAATTTTAGATCACGAATCATAATGAAGGCATTGAAATGGCAACTCCTGTTAACGCACCAGCGGCTGGAACCGCCCCACTTGGTTCGCTCGCCCAGAATATTCGGTTTGATGCGATCTCGGGACTACTGGTCTTTCTGATCGCATTACCTCTTTGTTTAGGCATCGCGAACGCCAGCGGCTTTCCCGCAATCAACGGGGTTTTTACAGCAATTGCTGGCGGGATAATCTGCAGCTTTCTCAGTAATTCCGAGATGACGATAAAAGGTCCAGCGGCAGGTATGATCGCGATATGCCTGGGCGCCGTTACCGATTTTGCCGTCGCGGCCGGCGTTACGAAAGACGGAATGAGCAATACGGACCCTGACGTGTATTTAAAGTATCTTCCCGCGGTGGCTGCGGTCGGGGTGGTTGCGGGGGTTATCCAGGTCATTCTAGGCTTTTTACGGGCCGGAGATTTGGCCGACTTGTTCCCAACGTCTGTCATCCACGGACTGTTGGCTTCGATTGGTTTAATTATTATCGGCAAGCAGTTGTATCTGTTGCTTGGGTTGAAGCCCAACGGCTCCACCGAGGCCTATGAAGCCTATCTTGATCTACCTGTCCATGCTCCTCACTTTGCCTGGCAGGCGGCGATTATCGGGGGCGTGAGTCTCGTGATCCTATTCTTGTATCCAAAATTAAAACAAAGGTTTGCGATTTGCAAAGCAATCCCTCCGCAACTTATCGTTTTGACGCTGGCCATTCCGGCTGCTTTGTATTTATATCAAGCTTTCGACGGAGCCACCCGATCTCGATCCTATGAAATCGTTCACGACGGCCATCCAGCTTCCCAAGCCGTCAAAACGTTGCTCGTGAAAGTTCCCGACAGTCCTACAACACTCGTAAAATCGTTCATATTCCCCAGTTTTTCCGATGCAACCAAAGTTGTCTTCTGGAAATGGGTTTTGATGTTCGTTTTAGTCGGATCCTTGGAATCGCTACTCAGCGCCAAAGCGGTCGATGTGCTCGATCCGTGGAAACGGAAAACGAATTTAAATCGCGATATGATTGCGGTTGGAACCGCGAATGCGGCTGTCGCTTGTATTGGCGGCCTGCCAATGATCTCGGAAATCGTCCGAAGTTCGGCCAACAAGGATTACGGAGCAAGGACGCGTTGGTCGAACGCCTTCCACGGCTTTTTCCTGTTGGTGAGCATTTTGGTCCTTCCGAAACTGCTCAACAACATTCCATTAACGGCTTTGGCCGCCATGCTGATCTACGCCGGGTGTCGTCTCGCCCACTACAAAGAATTTTTGCACATGTGGCATGTTGGTAAGGAACAACTGATCATTTTCCTCGCGACGATCATTGGGGTTCTGGCTACAGATTTATTGATCGGCGTCGGCATCGGTATCCTTGTGAAGTTCATCATTCAGATGTTTTATGGAGTTAGGCCAAGGGATTTCTTCACGATTCCATTGAAAGCAGCAACGGAAGGAAAAACCGAAACGATTTCGCTTCAGGGACCGGCCGTGTTTACGAATTGGCTTAAGCTAAAGAAGCAGATTTCAACTGCGCCTCGCGAGAGCAACGTTGTCGTCGATTGCGCGAAAGCCAAGTTCCTTGATCATACGGTCATGTCGCGATTGCATGACATGGAACGCGACTTCAAACACGAAGGTCGAACGCTGACGTTAACTGGTCTGGAGCGACATCAGAAGTTGTCGCACAGCCCTTTAGCGGCCAGACGTCTCATCTGATCTGGGGCGTCGCTCATTCGCTGTTTTAGTCAATTGCCTAGCTGTTAGCGCGACTTTGAATCAAACTTCCAATGATTCGCGCGGTTTGCGTTAGCCACGGTTTCCAGTACATGAACCGCGGCTAATCCGGTTCGGCTGATTCAAAGTGGCGCTGTCCAGCTAGTTTTTAGACGTCCAAGTAGGGCCGTTGGGGACGGAGCGTCGCCTAATGATCGGCTTTGATTTCGGTGCTTGTAACGCCTTTGGTTACTTCTCGATGGCCAAGCAGTTCAACCGCCGCATGGTATCTTGAATGTACGCCGGGTTGCGGCCAAATGCCTGCTCCGATCAATAGCAAAGTGAAAGTCAAAATGGCGTAGCGTTCCGATCGAACCGTTCCCAATGCGATGGTCGAATGATGCGTCGTACCCGTAAAGATCCGAAAGTAAGCTTTAAGAATAGCAATGCCATTCAAGGCCGTAGAGACAACTACGACACCACCAAGCCACGGGGAAATGGTGATCCCGGCTTCAACCAAAAGCTCAGTACCCGTAAAGCCGATCGTAAGGGGGAATCCGATGCTTGACAGTCCGGTTAAGAGAAAGAAGCCGGCCAGTTGCGGCATATGCGAATATAAGCCGTGATACCGAGTGAGCGAAAGAGGACCGGTTCTTGCTTCAACACAACGCAGCGTCAATCCAAGGCCCGTTAGCGATAACGCAACGGAGAACCAAACGCAGAGTGCGCCGGTCAAGCCGATATCGGACGCAGTTTCGAACCCGACGAGAACCAACGAAGAGTGACTGATAAACAAGAAGCAAAAAAACCGTCGAGAATCCGTTTGTACAAGCGCCATGCAAGACGCATAAAGGGCGGTCATCAGTGAAAAAATAGCGATACTTCGCAACGCCCAGTCTGGCGCTATCGGCACCACCAAACGCATCGCCGCATAGGCTCCAACCAAAGGTGTTAGAAACAAAAGTGCATTTCCGAAGGCCGCGTGTTCGAAGAGATCGGTAATCCAACAATGAAGTGGAGCGCAGCCGCTCCGAATGAGCACCGCCGCGACCAGCATCACGATCCCAGCCCCGGCGCCTATCTGCGATGTTGACCATTCATAGCAAACGGCTCCCAAGAACATCAAAATCAATGATAAACCGATATGAAACACAAAGACGCGAGTCGATTTGCCACGCGTTCTGAGATCGACGTACATCGGTACGGCATTGACGGCCAATAATGCAATCAGCATCCATTTCTCTTTGCAACTCAGGACGGCGAGGGTCGAGGCGAGCGAGAAGAGCCCCAAAGCAAACGAATATTTTCCAAACTTGACGCGCGGAGTCGCCAACATAGTCAAAAAGAAAAGTAAGGCCGTAAGAGGCAAGAGCGGTGCGTTGAGTTCGTCGATGACCAACTCTTCACGACCAATAAGCGTCTTTACAACATCCCAGTGATCGTGCGCTTCAAATTTGAAAAGCATTTGAAAATCGATCCAGCCAGCTAAGGCTAGCAAGACGGTCAGTGCCGAAACGGCGAGGCTAATCGAACGAGCACGCGTGGTTTCGTGAACCCGGCCGACCCAGAGAGAGGCTAGGGTTGGAAGAAGGATGCAAAGTTCCAACCATGGTAAATGCAATTCATTCATCGTTTACGTTCCGACCTGGCGGTTGACTTGATCCGGAAAGCCAGCCCGTCCAAGCTCGCTCCCAACGGTCAAAAGTCGAAAATAGACGGACGAACGGACGGACAAAGCATTCGTCGAGGATGGAATCCATGTAACCTCGTTCCAACGCACCGCGGTAGAGCCGAATTTGCATGGAACGTCCGAGCCAACCAACGATTTTAGGCGAACCGTGATCGAGCGACTTGCCGATGGCGTTTTCCATCGTTTTATAATCGCGCATGAGCGTTGGAGCGCGGAGCAGTTGTAACGAACGCATGCAAGCATGCCCGATCAAATGGACGAGGGCTAAATAGCGAAGCCCAAATCCAATCTCGACGACGATAATACTAACTTGCGTGAGAGATGCGAAGGCGAGTGCACTCTTGATATCCGTTTGCACGCGTCCAGCGAGCGTAGCAAAGACAGCCGAGATCAGACCGAGCCCGATTACCATCCAACTAAGAATCAAAGATTGATCCAAAATCGGACTGACTCGTAAAAGTAGGAAGGCACCCAAATGTACTGAAAGCGCTCCGTAGAAAATCGCACTCGAAGGGGTTGGACCTTCCATCGCACGAGGCAACCACCCGGAAAATGGAACGAGTCCCGATTTACCGGCGGCTGCGATCAAAAGAAACGTCCCTACTAATAAGGCGGTTCTATCGGAGAGTGAAGCTACTCCGGCGGGCCAGGGTTCATTCCCCATCAAGACACTGAAATCTCCTTCGCCCGACTGATGGTGAAGGATAATTGCAGCCGTCAAGAAAGCCGCGTCGGCCAAACGATAAATCGCCCAGACGCGAAGTCCATTCTCGACCGGTGCTTTTCGCTCATGAAAGTAAGCAACCAAAAGTGCCGATGAAAGTCCAACCAGTTCCCAACCCAGAAAGAGCGTTTCGATGGTTCCCGCGAGCGACGCAACCGTCATTCCCGCCGTAAACATGGCAAAGCTTAGGAAGAACCGTTGGAAGCCAGCGTCGCGATGTAAATAGCTAATTCCAAAGGAACCGACCGTCCCACAAAGGACCAGCGACAGAATGGCCATCGGAATACTGAGGCGATCAAAGATAAAGCTCAGTTTGAAATGAAAGTGGACGGCATGGATCTCGACCATATTCCCGAAATCGACCAACACACGTCGCGAGCCCGTGACCAACATTAACGTCAGGATCGCGAGCGCGGCAAGCAGACTTAGACCAATGGATGTTTTCATCCACCGTCCGAGATTCAACTCGCTCATGGGTCTGCCAAGCAGTAGTCTCGCCCCAATAGCGAACAGGAGAACAGCAGGAGCAACCACGGTCACAAAACCGAGGGCATGAAACCAGGTAGAGAGATTCAACTCGTAACCTCGACTGCATTTGGGGGGCTCGTTGCATCAACGTTTGGGACAACCTTCGCAAAACCGAGCGGCTGACGCCAACCGCGATACCAATCGAGAGAATTCGACAGCGTCGGTAAGGGGTCTGTGCCCGGCTCGTAGCGGTCAAAACCATCGCCTTGAAACAAGTGGATTTGATTCGAAGAGGGGTCGAGGGTAGCGATTTGAACCCAATGATTTCTAATGTAAGTATTGATCAGTTCATTTCGATCCATGATCGATAGAATCGATTCCGGCTTCGTTTCCACAATAAAAAGTATGCGGATGGGTTCATGAATTTCGACCATCTGCTGACTAAGCCCCGTTCGCAAATCACTCGCCGCCCCTTCCATAACGCCTAGCAAAGAGGTGATGTTGTGGGGCAGCTTGGTGCCACATCCGTAGCCAATATTGTCCACGGTGGAAAAATAGTACTCCAACGAGATACCGCCACAAACAGGTATTACAGCCTGCATGATCCGCATAAGAATAGACGTTGCCTCATCGTCGGTCGTCGGATCATAGGACGTCAAGAAACATCGGCGATCCATGAATAGGCCACGCGTTCGTCCTCGACGACCGACAAAGCAAGCGGCATTGGTTGCGTGGTTGTATTCTGGGCGAACTTGAGCCAGATCTTCCGAGCGTTGTTCGACATGTCGCAACGCTTCTTCATCGCTGCTCGTCAATGGAAGCGAATAAAAGCGACGCGCACGTTCGTGGGCATTCCGCCGGCGCGCCTTTTCCATGACCTCTTGAGCGGCTAGAAATTTTGCCTCATGAGGAATCGGTATCCGATCAATATCAAAGTATTGAACCGAGTCATCACAGGTATTGTGATAGCCGCCGACAAAGAGCGTGGAATCGGGAATGACCAACCCACGCTCTTTTAAAATAGCCCTTACGCGTGGGTCGTTGGCGATCTGAGCAACCGCCCTTGCGTTAGGCCCACCCTTACCACCGCCGCAAGCACCACAATTGTACGCCGATTCATGAGGGTTGTTCAAACTCGACGAACCATGGCCGAAGACAATGACGAGTGGTGCGAAGCGATTTTGGATTCCAATATCACCTGTTAGGCGTTGGATCATGTTCGCCATTTCTTCCAACGTAAAGCCTTCGACTCCTTTGTCGGTAACTTCGGCGTCTAACGCGCGCTCAAGTTTCAATTGGGTTGCCACCGTGGGGCGAAACAGCGTTCCGCACAGGCTACGTATTTGGGATGTGAGTCGAGGAAAGAGCACCCGGGCTACCAACGGGAAGGCGTTCAGCGAACCAAACAACGCCGTCAAGGCACCACTGAATAGACTTCGGCTACTCATATGAAATGTTTGCGAGGCTTTGCCTAAGAGCAGTCGCGTTTGACTTCGCCTGGCTTCTGCTTGTTTCGCCGACAGCGGTCCAACTTCTTCAACGAAGTTCTTCGGCAACATGATAATTGGGCACAGCGGAATAAAGTGTGCATCGGCTGCTCCACGAAAGTACATCGGCACATTGAAGAAGCCGGCCGCTCCGAACGTTTCGACCGCCGGATCTAGCTCTTCCAAATGGCGACGAAAGGATTCTTCCCGGTCATCAATACAAGTGATGACTTGAAATGAAGGCGTCGATGGCGTCTTCAAAGGAAGCGAGGAATGAACCGAAATCGCGTTCAAAAGTTGCGTTCGGTAGCGATGCTCGTAGGCTAAATGAAACATGCGCCGACGCTCGATGTCGTCGAAAGCTCCCATTTCATCGACGAGTGTTTGCCACTCGGTTGGCGACCAAGAATTGAGAGTGCGTGGACACCATCCCAAACGCTGAGCCAATTGGAAAACATCGAAAGCGCGCTGTTGAACCGTTTGACCAAGCAAATCATACCGTTCGGAATTGTCCAAAGTTAAAACATCGGCGAGTTCGAAGGAATGGTAGGCAGCATGGTCCTGCAAGCAGTCGGTGGCGGAGAGACGATCTAGCAGCAATCGCACGGCAAGGAATTCTTCAAGCGATCCCTTCGGAGCGGGATGTAATGTCCAGCTTGCGCTCGAGGACATCTGCTCGACCATGCCCGTCCAGCCGGGCAAGGCTAACAACGTCTTCTTGATGTACCTTTCGTAGGTCTGGGGTGGAACACCCAACGCTGCTAACGAATTGGCGATGGATTCAATCGGAGTCGACTTCGTTGTTCGTTCTTTCGCGATCATAGCCTTGAGCGGATGCATCCATCTTTCGGTCCAGGGCGACTTCTCCGCAAAGAGCGAGAGGAAACATCGATAAAAACCCTCCTCCCGCTCCGGAATCGACCAAGCGGCAAAGCCCTGATCCAAAAAGGCGGAGGTCACTCGAATGAGCAAATCGTGAACGCGCTCATCACAATCGAATTGGGTTGCCGAAAGAAGTATGTCACGATGCCTAAAAATCGGCGGATTTCGATGAGGCGATGCAGAAGTAGGTTGAACACCATTTTGACAGAGTCGCCAAAGAAGTTGCAGCGTAAGCTGCTGCCACTTGGAATCACTCCATGACTCGATGACTCGCATCGGGAATTGTGCAAACACGCTCCGAATCGCCTCGGGAATTGAAGCAAGATTGTCG
>JANOAI010000082.1:0-22510 GCA_031411055.1 Pirellulaceae bacterium | reverse complement strand
TTGAGATCGCGATGGACGATTCCTTGACCATGGAGATAACTGACCGCCGCGGCGATCTGACCGAATAGCTGAAGGACTTCTTCTTCCGACAATCCACTGGGCGAACGATCCAGTGATTCCTTGAGGCTTTCACCGGCGATGTATTCCATGACGATCCAGCCTTGTTCGTCATCTTCCGGCCGAATATCAAAGAGACCGACAAGGTTGGGATGTCGTAGATTGAGACACTGCTGGGCGCCGCGGAACTCGATTTCTAGATTGCGGTGGATCCGCTTGAGGGCGACTTCTTTCCCCGAATCAGAGACTGCAAAGTAAACTTCGCCAAATCCACCCAGCCCCAAGCCGCGTCGGATGGTATATCCGTTCAACGGTCTATCGCCTGGAGCTAGCTTAAATCCCATAATTCTTTGGAACGCCGTCTACAAAAGTGTCATTGAATAGTCAGCCGACTCAACACGCTGTCCGACGTTCAGCGGTATCGCCTCGATGTGCATCGTATCATTCTTCGAGCCGCGATATGTCGATACGGTTCCTGGTGACGGAAGAATCATCCAAGCATTTTCTTTTCGAAACATGACGAGACTCTGCTTCCAATCTCGGCACCGGATATTGGATCCAGGAGATGATCCGAGTAGACACATTTGACCGATAAGCAGTAGCCCGTCGATCGGATCTGCCCATCGATGGCGACTGGCGATTTGAAGCATGGCTGTCGTGCTCCATGGATTTACTTGTTCAAACAACAATTCAACTTGCTCCCCCAGTTTGATACGATCTCCGTGTTGAAGGAGAGTCTTCGAATCTACTTTCACACCATTCTTAGAAACGTCGGCGATGGGAGAAACCATCCATTCTTCGCCCGACCGTTCAATATAAATCGATCGACCGGGCATGTCTCCTTGAATCGAAATGCCAGCATGTGGATCCACCGTTCGTCCAAGCTCGATGGAAGCCAAATCCCAAATTCCGTATCCACCGACACCATCAATCCAGAGGGTTTGCAAAGCTAAAGTCACTTCCTGAGAGCGAGGGTACGATTTTTACTTGAGCGCCAACGAATTCGCTTCAAGATTTTCGTCATCGAAATAGCGAGTTACCTGATCGACAATGTCGCTAGGAGCGGATTCGTCAAGTCGGATAGCTCCCTCCAGCGAGCCTTCGCTATCGACAATCCGTTCCGCCACTTCGATTCGACTTGAGATATCGTCAAGCAATCGCCGAGTCTGGCTCAATTGATTATCGCTAAGGCTAAGCCCACTGCTAGTCTCCGCCACCTGAACCATGGTTAATCGAGCCTGAAGATTTTCGACTTCGATCTCAAGTTGGCGTTTGGCAGCCAGCATTTCATCGAGTTTTCGGCGCGCGGCGTCGAGGTTTTTCTGCCGGGCCGCCAAGATTTTCTCGAGCTTGTCGGCTGTCGCTTCTTGGGTCTGAAACTGCTTAAATCGATGATGAAGATCCTCACGGACCTGCGTTAGCGAATATTCGCGGCCTGCGTAAACGAGCTTTGCCGGTTGATCGGCCACGTCCTCTTTGAGCCGTAGAATTTCCTTTTTGGCTTTCGAAAGCGAGTTTTGCTTGTGATCAAGCTCCTTGGTCATTCTCGAGACTTCAACCTCTTCACGAGCAATGCACTGAAGGTTCTGTGCAATTTCCGGTTTGAGATTCGAAATCAGATCGCGAGCCCGCTTGATTTCAATTTCGATAGGAATCTGGTCCTGGATCGATTGCTGAACCGAACGCAACCCCGTTTTGAAGTAGCTGTAGGCAGACGTTCCAAGGAAAGTGACCCCCAGTCCGCCAGCGATAAGGCTTCCTAAGACAATTTTTTTGAGCATATTCCGATGATCCTTTGCGAGAATTTGGGTACCAAGAAAGTGACTGTACTGGACTATTCGAAGCGTAGGGACCGATCTTGGAAGATATTTTGCAGGGCTAATAATTTTTCTAAAGCGTCCAAACGAAGCAAAGCAAACGACAAATCGCCTCAAGCCCCCGCATCAACGTCTCGCTGGATTGCTCTTATACTGACACACGCTTTCGTCTTCCATGCAATTTACGTAACACGAGAAAAAATGAGCCTTCCAGCGAAAATTGGAATCGTAACGGTCTCGGATCGGGCAAGTCGCGGTGAGTATGAGGATCGAGGTGGACCGGCAATCGAAGCCTACTTCGCGGATGTGCTGACTTCCGTTTGGACACCGGTCAAGCGAGTGATCTCCGATGACCATTCGTTGATCAAGTCGACGTTGATCGAATTATGTGATGACGAAAAATGCTGCCTGGTTGTGACGACAGGCGGAACCGGGCCCGCCTTGCGCGACGTAACGCCCGAAGCCACCGAAGCGGTTTGCGAAAAAATGATGCCCGGATTCGGGGAGGTGATGCGAGCTGTTTCGTTGACCAAGGTGTCGACGGCGATTCTCTCGCGACAAACCGCCGGAATTCGGGGTGCTTCGCTCATCGTGAATCTTCCCGGCCAGCCGAAAGCCATCGCCGAGTGTTTAGATGCAGTCATGCCAGCGATTCCGTACTGTATCGATCTGTTGCTCGGACCGTTTCTTGAAACGAATCCAGAACGGATTACTGCGTTTCGGCCTAAGAAAAATTAAATGACGTAACAAATTCCTTGCTGGACACTTCGACTATTGTCAGCAGAGATCATCCGGCTTAGCACCATTGAATTTGTTGTGTATTAGTAAACTATCCCGCGAAGACGTGGCTGAGGTAATGCCTGAGCTGTGCGACAAATAGCAATATATGAAAAATGCTTTGATGTGATTTTTGTTCTGTAGTTGTCGAAGATAATATGAACATTTTCCCCCACTCGCCCCAGTCTTCTGGGGAGAGGGGGACGGGGGGTGAGGGGCCGAATCGCTTGGAAACAAAGCCCCTCATCCCCAGGAGTTCTCAATGGAACAAAATTGTCTTGCAAGAATGTAGATGAAATGTTCAAAACTGCTATTTCTCGCACAGGCCAGGTAACGCCTAAGCCGGACGGTCTCTGAAGCCTGGATTCGATCAGGGAGAAGTGACGTCTTAGCCGACGGTCAGGGCCGCCCCGCCGTCGACAATGAGTGTTTGCCCCTGAATCAGATCGCTTTCGGGTGACGCCAAAAACTTGACGACCGAAGCAACATCTTCCGGAAGGAGAGTTCGTTTCGGAGTGATGAGTAGCTTTTCGTCCATGGCTTGGAACATCGCATCCGCATCCGGAACATGCGACGTTGAATCGGTTCGGACCAGTCCTGCCAATACAACATTGAAGTTGATACCGCTCGGTCCGAGCTCTAAGGCCATGTGGCGAATAAGAGATTCGATCGCGGCCTTGCTTGCGCCAATAAGACTGTAAGCTGGCAAGGCGCGATGAGAACCGTGACTCGATAGTGCAATGACTTTACCTTGGCCAAGCGATTTTTTTAGCCACGGCAATGCCGCTTGCACGAGAAGCATTAAGGCCCGCACGTTGACATGCATGGCGGCGTCGAAATGTATTGGCTTGGCATCGACGAGCGATCGGAATCCTCCCGAAGCAGCGTTGCTCACGAGAATATCGAGGCCACCCCAAGCTTCTCCGACTGCTTCGACCATCGCGGCAATGTCTTCAGGTTCGCGCATGTCGGCCTTCACTACAATGGCTCGACGCCCCAACGCTTGAATCTGCTCAGCCGTTTCTCTTGCGGCAGCTTCTTGCGTGATATAGTTGATTGCAACATCGCACCCCGCTTCGGCAAGCAATAAAGCTGAAGCACGACCGATGCCGCGAGAAGCACCGGTAATCAGTGCTCGTTTATTCTGAAGCGATCGCATATTCATCGGCTCTCTACCCACGCAGTACGGTACCCCATGGCTTCCAAAACGAGCCTTCCATCGCTTCCCCATAAACTGAAATCAAAGCGAGCGCTTCGATCGTCGAAGCCGACACAACGCGTCTCAAGCCAGCACGATTCACCCGGTTTGGCCATCTTATGAATCATGATTTCGTCAAACCGTACCGGCAAATTGATCCCTGGTCGTACATGATTCCAGGCCAGGATTCCGGTCGCGAACAAACAAGCGTCAAGCAAGGCACTCGGTGTACGCCAGCCTGTCACATCGCGTTTGTTTCCTGCAAGTTCAATGAGCGATGGCGCTTGGATGACACCATATGCCCTGTCTTCAACACGAGCAATTCGTTTCAAAACGCGAAAGGCTGGTCCAACGTAAAATGGAGCATCGGATGGTGGATAGCCAGCTACTTGCCAACTCAATTCCGTTGGTTGAGCTTGTTGCCATCCGAGGATTGATTGAGAGTTTTGCGTTGATACGTCAGCACGCATATGAAGTCGGTTAGCTTCAACGAGTTTTCCATTGCGAGCACAAAAATCTGCCTTGAGCTCGACAGTTGTCTCCACAGAATCGGATTCCGTGAACTCAAGTCGCACTGCCTTTCGTTCATCATCGAAGAAGCGAAGTCCGCGGAAGGACTCGAAATTCCGAATGATTAAGAGCGGGCCAGCAAACTGAATAGGAACCCATGCGTGCTTTCTCGAAGCAGCTTCAACGAGCAACTCGAGCCCAATCACCATCGGTAACAAAGGGCGGTTATCCAAGCAATGCTCACGCAAGAAAATATCCTGCAGTGGATCGAGCCAGCACGTGTTCTGATCCTTTTCTAGCAATGCAAAACTGGCTGGCATGGCGGTGGTTTCTTCACTTTGAACCGTCTCGGCTGGGTAAAACATCCGATAGTAACGATCATCGGTAATGAGAACTTCACTCCGTGGTGCGCCCCCTTCAAGCTCACGAATGAGGTGATCGAGGCCTTCACGTGCTGGCATGAATTGCATATCGATCATTTCCAAAGCCAGTTTCGTCTCCGGCTTGGTCGCCATCCCGATATCTCCCCACGCATGCCAGTGAAAGCAGACGGCTTTGACTTCCGGGCGTCGAGCCCGAAACCAACCAATACACTTCGCCAGCCCGTCATTAGCCATCGAGTAATCAGTATGCCCGTTCGCTCCAAACCGACCGCTGATCGATCCAAAACCAATGAAGAACTCAAGCGGATCCTGCCGAGTGACTTGCATCAAGGCTATCGAGCCATCGATTTTGGCCCCTAAACATTCCCTCACCTTGTCGGGTCGTTTTCGATCGAAGCGAGCATCCTGCCCAACACCAGCTCCGTGGAGACAACCGCGAATCGGTCCATGCTTCTTTCGTATTTCCGACATAACATCGCTAAGGGCCGATACATCGGAACAATCACAACTATGATACTCGACCCGAATACCGCGCGCTCGCATGCGAGCCAACGTCGAATCAATCTCGATCGCTTTCTCGACGTTTTGCCAAGCCTTGATCGGATTCACCGCATTCGGGCCACGATTGCGACGAGCATCTTGCATGACCTCCAGTTTGAGCGATCGAGTCCCATTTTCGTCGAGATCGCGCCATGATGCTGGAATGTTGGGTACGGGTGCCGTACCAATGAGCTGGAGTGTCAGGTCGTATCGAAGGGCGAGCTCTTCGGCAACATAAGCGGTAATGCCGCGACCGCCACCCGTGAAAATCCAGTTTCCGCCGCGCGTGATGGGTAACTTCTTAAGTCGCGAAATTCTCTTTGGATAGGCCCGCACGACCTTTCGAATACCGTGTGCCCATGATATTTCCATGTCGTAGCTCGAATGAGCCATTTCTTGACGCACAGAGGAAACCACAGACAGCGGTGAATCCGATCTACCGGTATCGATAATTTTTACCGCCAAACCACGATGGCCGTTGACCCAGTTTTCGATCACGATGGCTTTGAGCAATCCCGTTAAGGTACCACTTTCGGGAGCAATGATCTTGTTTCCAAAACCAAAGTCACCGCCTAAACGCGTAAGGGCCGTTAGCGTTGCTTGCTGAATTTCGTTGGCTGCGATTACCTTATTCAGCCAGTGTTGGCAAAGCCAGAACAACGAAGACATTCCGGCCGAGCTGCGAGAATTCCATGATTGACTTGAAAAATCAATAGCCGCTTCCGAATCGTGCGGTGTTGCTAAGACAAGATGTAAGACTGGCTCGACGCTCCACGCTTGATCCATTTGGCTTTTCAGTTGATCAATCGACAGCTTTGAATCCAATCGAATACATCGAACTTTGTCTTGTTCGAAAGAACGCACCAACTCTTCGGCCAAGGCATTGCTACCGACAATGATCGCCGACCCGACCGGTGCTGGCTTCGTCAATTCATGACCACCGAGAGGCGATTCCACCATGCAGAGCTCATATCTCCGAGTGATTGCTCCCTCTTCCACCTGCAACTTGGCAGGCAGACTTTCTTCCAATCTCTGCGCATCTAGTTCTGCAACTAACAGATGAATCTCAGCGACGGATCCCAATACACAATCTTCGTCTAATTGAACGCCGTCAGCTAAGCCTCGCCACCAGTCTGGCTCTGCAAGTTCGTCTTTCATGGTTACCAAGGTGTTTGACGACGCGGTCAAAACAGGGTCAATTTCCCATCGTCGAGAAACGCCGATCGGTTGAACTTGATCATGTGCCTTTCCAATGCGATTCACATTGTCGATCAATCTCGCTTCAATCGCTATCGCGTTGGCTTGTCCCCACGCCAGACCTTGATCATACAAATGCTCGGCACAAATCGAATTGGAATCTGACTTAGGGATTCGGTCCTCAATCGATTCTTCGGTTAATGACGGGGAACTAAAGTCGAGAGGAAAAAGTTCCAGGATACTATTGAGCGTTCGACACTTCGCAATGACCGAACGATCTGTCGAAGTTGGAAAATCAAAGTTACTTCGGAGTTCTCCAAATAGCTGTGCTAGTTTGATACTGTCGAGCCCAAGATCCGCCTCGAAATCGGCATCTAAATCTACGATATCCCTCGGGTAACCCGTATGCTCGATCACGAAATCAATCATGAATTCGGCAATGTCAATTCGGCAGTGGGTTGATTGCGGTGGATTTGTTAACTGACTCTTGGGCGAGTTAGTAGTGGCAGATTCAACGATTTCTTTCGTCGACGATAATTTCGGAGTTACATCAATGAGTGAGTCGAATTGAGCCTCGCGATGGGATTCGTTTTCTGAGTCTAACCATTCGCGTTTACCACCACTGGTTGCAAGCAACTCCACAATTTGTCGAATCGATCGGACTTGCCCTGCCGCTAGTCGTTCAGGATCAATTTCGAACAGTTCTCGCAACTCACCAAAGAGCTGCGCTTGCTTGATACTATCTATCCCAAGATCAGCCTCGAGGTCCCAGTCGAGTTCAATCATCTCTGGCGGGTAACCGGTATGTTCAACAATAAAATCTCGCACGAAGGCTTCAAGGTCTGCCGCGTGAATCGGTTTCCCTCCCGCTTGCGTTGTGTTTTCCATTGACGGATTGGTCGGGAGAGCCAAAGTTGGATCAATCACTTGCGGCGGTACGTCGGAGAATACGGATTCTGGTTCATCATCGATATTCGCGATACTCTCGATATTCTCAACGCGAGCATTGCCGCGTGGTTGGCTAGCTTGTTCTCGGCGTTTTCTTCGTCGAGATTCCGTGGCGTCAATAAAAGCAATCGGCGCTTGTTTGCCATTCGTTGTGAAGGCCGACACATCTGCTTGACTAAGGTTCACTCTCAAGGTCGCAGGCGTCGACGACTGTCGTATCTCGCCAGATAAAGAATTTTCAACGCTACTAAGCAGGTCATTCGTGTCAACCATCGCGATGGTTGAGGCAGAATTGGGCTTTAAAATTGCTTGATTGAGTTTCGTCAATACGCTGCCAGGTCCGACTTCGATGAAGCATGTTCCACCCCAACGTTCGATTTGTTCAATGCTGGTTCGATAAAGAATGGGGACGGTCAATTGATCGAGCACATTGCGACGAATTTCATCGGGATCAGAAACCAATCGCCCGGTTACGGTACTGAAAATCGGTACTTGAGGCGGTCGAATCGGTACACGTTGAATGAAATCGACAAGCGCTAATTGGACGTTCGCCATCATCGAAGTATGAAACGCGACGGGTACATTCAGCATCAAGCTCGACCAATGCTTACTGCGGATTGACTCTTGAAACACTCTAAGGTGTTCATGCCGACCACCGACAACCGCCTGGCGAGGACTATTATCATGAGTCAGCGATATTGGGAGAGCAATCGATCGTAGAGCTAGCCGAACCTCTTCTGCCGACGCTCCGACGGATAAGAGGCCCGTATCGAGTTGAGCGTGACGAACAACAGCCGCTGCCCGATGTTGAACAAACTCGATCGCATCGGACATCGACCACGCCCCAGCCAGGACCATGGCTGCCAATTCACCGAGGCTATGTCCTAAAACGATATCCGCCTGAACGCCCTGTTCATGAAATGATGCTGCATAAACCAAATCGGCAATCAGCATCGAACCTTGAATCGCCCAAATCACATCCGTCGTGTTGTGCGCGAATGCCATTTGGCATAGCGTATCAAAATTGGGTGAGCCAATCCGGTTTAGAATTTGTTCCGCTTCGTCCAAGACCTGTCTGGCCGCCAACGATCTATCGAGAAGAAGTTGCAACATGCCGAGCGATTGTGAGCCCTGCCCTGGAAAAACGGCCGTGATCAACTTGCGTCGCGGATTACTCCAATGAGCATCGGTTGTTTCTTTCCGGTTTCGATATTCATTGACGTTTTTCGTCATTGGATGTAGGGGCACTTTCGTCGTCTGCGATCGATCCATGACGAGATCTGTCGTAGTTTTGTTTTCAAGCGTTTGGTCGCCGATTGTAACGGTGACGGTGTAACGTGCCCCCAAATTATTGCGGGAGTGGAACTGCTGTCGTCCCCATTTCGCTTGTGCAATCGCGGATGCAATATCGAGTAAAACTTTGGCCGATTTTAAGTCGCCAACTTGCCGCTCGATCGAGGAGGGGGTTGAATCCTTCGCCGATTCGTTAAGATCAACGCGCTCAACAATCGCGAAGATTTTATCATTTGCTTTCTTGGCATCTGACAATCGCTTAAGATGAAAAACAACCGTCCCTTCACCGGGAAGCTGTGGGTGATTCGGGTTTTCATCGATTTGGCTTCGCGACTGCCAGTTCTGGTAGGCTGGCAAATCAAGGGCCCTTTGTCCAGCCGCGCACAGTACTGCATCGGACGTTCCAGCTCGCAAAAGGCCGCAGGCGGCCGATAATGCAGCTTCGCCCGAAGCATCTCCTGCATCGATCGCCATCGCACCACCCATCAAGTTAAATTGTTTGGTGATGCGAGATGCGAGCGTGCTGCTGGTAAAACTTCCTGTTTCATCGAGCAAGGCCGGATTCGCTTGAAGCACACGATCGATAAAGTTTTCGACAATGGATTCGACGGTCGCTTCATCGACGGGCAGCCCAAGAAGAACCTTTCGCAAGTCGGATTCGAGTTCACTCAGACGCAAACCCAATTGGAGTTGATGCCCAAATTCGCCGCCGAACGTCGTCCCAACAATGACGCTTGTACGTGGCTGAGACGAAGCTTGACGATCAACCGCGGCGTCGGAAAGTGTCTGGCTAGCTGCATCGAGCAGCATAAACTGCAATGGATTTGCCCGGTCGACCTGCTTGGGTGGAACTTTGTGCTTCTTCCAATCGTAGGCATAGTCGACCAAGTAGCCGCCACGGTTGGTCGTTGGTTCGAAAGGGATTTTAGAAGCGTCTTTCGCATTCGAAACGGATAGCTCCTTCCTTCGCCATCGTGAAGCGGGGGGATTGATCAACTTGCATTGTTTGGAAGCAATGAGCGTTTCAAGTTGATCGAGCCCTTGCGCGCCGGGCACGATAACGCCGACGCCAACGATCGCAATCGGTTCAAGAAGGTCCGCGTTCTGTTCGTTGGTGGTCTTCGGCGATGCAAGTCTCGCTCGGCTGTGATACGCAGGCTGGAATTGTTCAACGACGACATGAACATTAAGCCCGCCAATTCCAAATGCATTGACTGCACCACAGCGAGGCTTTCCATCTTTTGGGATTGGCCACTGGGTGGTTGCCGTCGGAACGTGAAATGGTGCATTTTTCCAATCAATGGACGAGCTTGGTTGAGTTAGGTTAACTGTCGACGGAATCTTTCCGTATTTCATGGCTAAAACGGTTTTTAGAAGTCCAGCGAGGCCCGCGGTTTCTAGAGTATGACCAACGTTGGATTTCACGCTGCCGATTGGCAGCGACCCTTGTGAATGATGAGGACCGTAGAAATCGCACAAAGCTTGTGCTTCGGTTGCGTCGCCGACCTGTGTGCTGGTCGCATGAGCTTCGACAAACTGGACACGCTTCGGATCGATCGTATTCTCGTAGGCTCGTTTCATGGCCGAGTACTGGCCTTCGCGACGGGGAGCCCAAAGACTTTTACCACGTCCGTCGGTCGCAATCCCCAATCCGCCGAGGACGCCCCAAATTTCATCTTGATCCTCAAGCGCCCGATCCAGGGTTTTGATTATGAGCGCGATGTAACCTTCCGATGCAATTAACCCGTCGGCACGCTCGTCGAAAGGCCGACTGGCAGTCGCGCTACACGACTGTGCTTGCGAGAATAGTATCAGGCTATCCACTTTGTTGTACGATGCCCCACCGACGATGGCAGCATCCACGTTGCCTGCTTGTAGATCGACGGCTGCTAGGCCAAGTGCGACGAGCGACGAGGCACAAGCCGCATCGAGGACCATCTGCGGTCCGGACAAATCCAAGACTTTCGCAACCAAGCGAGCCGCAGCGCTGGCTTCAAAGTAAGGACGACCGTTCCTCGCTCGTGTTGCTTTATCGCGTTGCATTTGCTCTACAAAGCGAGTGACGACCGAGTTTTGATCGACCGCAGAGAGCTTTTCAAAACCAGGTGTGTCACGAAGTAGCTCGGCTGTCGATTCAGCCAGCGTTGAATAGATCAATTCGCCAGCTTTGCGCGAACCTCCACTGTGCCCAATGTAAACACCGACATCGCGCTTCGATGGGTTATTTCGAGCATATCCTGCGTGTTGCCAAGCTTGAGTTGCGACTTCCGCAAAAATCAAATGGCATTCATCCCAGGCCGAAGCTTCCCGTTCATCCAGGCCTAGCAAACTTAAATCAACCGGACGATCCGCAATCATGCCGCCAATCGAAGAATATGTCTTCCCTTGAATACCCTTGCGAGGGTCAAAATGTAATTTACGATCCAGCACCCTTGGCCCCAGAGGCCCGACGGCAGAGCGACCTTCGACGAGTAGATTCCAGTAGGCATCCAGTGAATCCACTTGAGGAAGACGGCAAGCCATCCCGACAATCGCAAGCGGCTGTTGTATCAACGACTCATGCATGACGTCGTCCTCCCGATTTTTTGACCATGGGAACTACCGCCGGTAGTTCGGTCTCGTCGTTCGAAGTCTGACTGGCATTGAATTGACGACACCATTCAATGAATGCCCCTAGGTTTGTTCGTAAGATGGTTCGAGCTTCTTTCGATCCGCCGATGAGAAGCCGTGATGAACATATAGCCGCATCGAGTTGCAATTTCTCTTGAATGATCAATTCCCAAAGTTGTGACGTTGTGTGGACCCAGGCCAAAACGGACCCTTCCGTGTTGACATTCGATTGATCAAAAATCCATATACCGCCACCGGGTCCAGAAAGCAGCAGACGCCAAGGCGTTCCCATTGGAGGAATGCTTGCCTGTTCTGAATGCTTGAGATCATTTCGAGTTGCGATGGCGAGCTTCGAGCTTGCAAAGTCCAATCCCATTTGATGCGACTTCGTCACAATCGTTCTTGGGATCGCAGGGGTGGTATCGCGGAATCGCTGCTTGATGGCATAGGCTAGAATTGTGACTAAACGATCGTGATCCATGAGAGGTGGTTCATAGTCGCTGACCGCACCTTGCAGTTCGCTCGTGTCAAATTGAGGGTCATCAGCTAGATAACCTCGATAAACCTCAACGTGATTCTGATACGCGACCTGTGAATCAACAATCGAGGCGGGTAAAGCCATCGCCTCCCAAGACGGCCACTCACGTTCAACCGAATCGGCAATCGCATCCGACAATTGCCGAACATTGGTTGCGTGAGAATGCGTCAGATGAAAAGTTCTTCCCCAACAATTTGGCGCCTGAGCCAGTTTCACGATCATCTGGCTTACCCAATCGATCGGGACAATGTTTTTGCCTTCGCCACCGACGAGTTCGAGTCGTTTGAAGATCCAATCGAGGTTCGCGGCTTGCGAGTCGGGCAAGGCTCGCAAGAATCGCAATATGGAATAGACGGTATGACACGTCGACGAAAAACCGGTTGCCGAATCACCAACAATAATCGACGGTCGATAGATCGTTTTGGTTTCAAAATCGGCGGCTAACGAGACAAGTTGCTCTGCTTGAAACTTGCTCTGTTCGTAAATGTTGTGAAAAGATTGACCGCGATCGAGCTCAGACTCATAAATCAAACCCTGCCGTTTGCCGCAAACGTAGGCTGTCGATACGTGATGGAAGTGAGGGATACGCGATTCTTGCGCAAACTCAACAACATGCTTGGTCCCTTCGAGATTGGTACGCAAAGGCTCCAAACATTCAGCATCTTCCTCGAAACGGAGGCTGGCTGCGCAATGAATAACGCGATCGCACTTTTCGATCAGGGATGTCTGATAGTCATTCGCTTTGATCCCCAGCCCAGGCTCGCAGATGTTCGATTCGAGCACGACCGGTCGCAAAAGTCGTTGCCCCAAATTTTGCTCACAGTCTTGCAAGATGGCTTCGATGCGATCGTAACCCGAAACGGCTCCTCGACCTCGTGCTAATACAATCAAAGAATTGCCTGCCAATAGCAGGTCTCGCATCAGATATCGACCGACTAAGCCGGTAGCCCCAGTAAGTAGAATCGTCGATCGTGATCCGAGCATGAAGAAACCAAGTTGAAAAGCGCGAAGTCTATGTCGAGCCTCCGTGCCGAGAAACGAGCGCTGCCGCTTAGGAAGCAGATAAATTGACGCTCGTAAACCATTTTCCCTAACGATCCTAGTTTACACGCACGAAACCTTCGTGCAAAACACGGAACGAATGAAGCGGTAGCTGCCCTCTACCGGTTATAAGGGTTATTATGGTCGTTTCGTCTTCCAGACAGGGTCTTGATACGAATCATCGGCTCTTGGCCACCTGGTAAGTGTGGTCTTCTGCCGGGTATAAAACTGGATTCCTTCCATCCCCTGGATATGGAGATCTCCAAAGAAAGAGCGATTCCAGCCGGTAAACGGGAACCAGGCCATGGGAGCCGGAACGCCGACGTTGATTCCGATCATTCCAGCGTTGAAATGATGCTTAAATTGCCGAGCTGCATAGCCGCTCCGAGTAAAAATGACCGCGCCATTCCCATACTCGCAATTTGTCCCAATCGACAACGCTTCCTCGAGATCTTGTGCGCGAACGACCGAAAGCACCGGCCCAAAAATTTCTTCGCGATAAACCCTCATCGAAGGTAAAACGCGATCAACGACACTTGGACCAATTAAGAATCCTTTTTCTTGATCAAACTTTCGGCCATCGAGCGCCACCTCTGCTCCATCCGTTTTTGCTATCTCCAAATAGTTAGCCACTTTTTGGCGATGCTCTTCTCGAATCACAGGCCCCATATCGACCGCCTCATTGCCATCCGTCGGACCAACACGCATTCCCTTCGCGAACCCAATCAAGCCTTCGATCAGCGGATCACCTGAACTACCAACCGCAACCGCAACGCTACCCGCCATACATCGCTGTCCCGCACAACCATAGGCTGACGCAGCCAAAGCCTTAACCGTCATCTCCATATCGGCATCGGGCATAATTATGAGATGATTCTTGGCTCCACCGGCCGCTTGAACGCGTTTGCCATGTGCCGTTCCCGTTGTGTAGATTTTTTGTGCGATCGGCGTCGAACCGACAAATGAAATGGCTGCAACTTTCGGATGCGTCAGCAGTCGCTCAACACATTCGCGACCGCCGTGAATTACATTGAAGACTCCACGCGGTAATCCGGCTTCGTTCAATAATTCAGCTAATCTTATCGAGGAAAGAGGAACTTTTTCCGATGGCTTGAGTATAAACGTATTGCCGCAAACGATGGCAACCGGAAACATCCACAGCGGGACCATGTTCGGAAAATTGTACGGAGTAATTCCAACACAGACGCCGACTGGATGCTTGACCGTCTCCGCGTCCACGTCGCCAGCGATGTTCGGTAAACACTGACCCATCAAAAGGCTTGGAATGCCACACGCAAATTCGACCATCTCCATGCCACGCTGCACTTCCGCCCGCGCTTCCGCTAGAGTCTTTCCGTGTTCACGTGTGACGATGCATGCGAGCTCTTCGAAGTGCAACTCCATCAACGAACGAAAGCGAAAAAAGATTCGTGCCCTGTCGACAACGGGCGTTTCCGCCCATGCCGAAAGAGCTTTCGCAGCAACTTCAACCGCCTTATCAACAATATCAATACCGCACATGGGCGTCGATCCAATTAACATTCCCGTCGATGGGTTGAAAACGGATTCGTACGACTCAGCCGGGGGCACGGATAGCTGACCGTCCAAAAATATCGGCAAGATCGTTGTTTCAGACATATCATTGTTTCTCCATTTTCACCGTGAGTGCCCGAGTGCATTCTAGCCGATTCGGCGGTCACTATAGCAATTGAACCTGAGACGCTAGCCGATTTTTATCCCGTCCTGGAAATCGCCTAGGGCCTAGGGCTCGAATTTCATTCCCTTGCAAAATGACACAATACATGATGTTTACCTCAAGCGAGACGCACTCAAAAATGGCTACAATATGGAATCAGCCATCACTTTAGTTCTCTGAGGTAACGATGCTACGAATCGTACGACGCGATGGTGGCACCTTGAGAATGCGAGCGACAAGCGATCCACGAATGTTTACGATCGTCATTCTTGCAAATTGTCGGGCCGGTAAAGCAGCGAAGCGGTCTTACTGGTAAGCTGTGGCGGCTTTGCCCGAAAATCAAGTGCGAATCGGCAAGCTTGAATCCCTCCAAGACAAGTTCGTTGGTGTCTATGAATTGCCCAGAATACGATTCCTCCAATTCCGAAATTGAAAGCCACGCGCTTCTACAGGCAGTCCTCGATACGGCCGTCGACGCAATTATTACCATTGATAGCCGAGGCACGATCCTCAGTGCCAACAACGCCGTGTTAAGAATGCTCGGCTACTCGTCTGACGAGTTGCTTGGCAAACCTGTCTCGACGTTGATGCCCGAGCCGGATCGTTCGCAGCATGACCGATATGTCTCGGATTACATTGCCACCGGCACGGCAAAAATTATTGGAATTGGTCGGGAGGTAAAGGCACTCCATCGCGATGGCAGTCTCGTTCCAGTCGATCTCGCTGTAAGTGAGGTCAAGCTAGGTGGTCGCCGCATATTTACAGGGATCTTGCGCGACATGTCCGAGCGTTATCAAGCAGAAGCGGTTTTGCAACAAGCGGAACAACGGCTTATCCAAAATGAACGACTTGCCGCAATAGGTCAAATGGTGACAGGGCTGGCGCATGAAAGTCGCAACGCCCTGCAACGCTCACGAGCCTGTCTCGATATGCTGGAGCTAGACCTGGCGGAAGCCCCTGAACAATTAGACTGGGTACGTCGAACCAAATCCGCACTCGTGGAACTTCAGACGCTTTACGAAGAAGTTCGCAACTACGCCGCGCCGATCAAACTGGAAATGGCCGAACATCAGCTATCGCAGATCGCCAAAGACGTTTGGCGACAATTAGAGGCTCTTCATTCGAGCAAGGAAATTCAGCTTGTTATCGAGCATGACCGTGCCAAGGCTTGTCGCTGCGATCGACGTCGTATTAGTCAGGTGATCCGCAACATTTTTGAAAACGCTATCGCGGTTGCTCCTCACGGTAGCAAAGTTTTCGTAGCAACCGAAGTCAGTCAACTTGCCCCCGGCGAATTTGCCACCATCCGAATCGTCGACGAAGGCTCTGGTTTAAACGAAACGCAAACTGAAAAAATGTTCGAACCTTTTTTCACGACGAAGACTAAGGGAACTGGGCTTGGGATGGCAATCGCCAAACGCATCATTGATGCCCACGGAGGCATGATCGCTGTTGGCAACGGTCGATGGACATCCAGTCCAACACCTGGTGCAGAAATCGTTTTTAGTTTGCCGATCACTCTGTAAATGGCAAGACATCGAAGAAGCTGGTGCTTCGTCATCAAAAAGACACGAACGGCGTCGCTACGACGCGTTGCAAATGACACTTCAAGCTGTCCGTTCCAAGTCCGATACTTCGGCGTTCGCTTTCCATCCGGGGGTTCGTTTACGGACGAATTCAAACGCTTCGGCATCGTTTCTTCCACTCTTTATCCTCGTTTGCGCCTCGCTCCACGCCGCAGACACCGTGTCGCTCAAACCCGATGCGTTTTTATCTCGCTACTGCGATCAAGCCTGTGCGGACTGCCACGCCAAGATCGATCCGCTCGGCTTCGCACTCGAAGCTTATGATCCGATTGGTCAGCACCGCAATGCTTACCCGAACGGAGCCGCTATCGATACGACTGGCGAATAGCGTGGCCATTGGAGAAGACAATCGCATTCTCGATGCGTTTCGAGCAAGCGTCGATGAGACGATGCGTGAAATCGAAACGGAAGCTAAAACGCGAGTTCGAAAATACGGACTCGACGAAGAACGAACGACGGGGAACCTCGTATGGGCCGAGTTTGTTCATACGACGGCTCGGCCGATCAATGGTTTACCCGATCCGCACCTTCATGCTCATTGCTTTGTCTTTAACTCGACCTGGGACGACAAGGAGAAAGCGTGGAAAGCCGGACAGTTCCGTGATCTGAAGCGTGATGCCCCTTACTGGGAAGCGGCGTTTCACGCCCGCTTGGCGTTGCGGATGCGCGAACTGGGCTACGACGTGCAAAGAGACGGTAAGTCCTGGGAGATCGCTTCCGTTCCAAAATCGTTGACCAAGAAGTTTTCTCGACGAACTGACCAGATCGAAAAGTTGGCGGAAAAGCTCGGCATCGATAATCCAGATGAGAAAGCCGAGCTAGCGGCAAAGACAAGGGAAAAGAAGGCGATTAATCATACGATGCCTGAACTTCGCGAGCTTTGGCGTGAGAAGCTTTCGGGAGAGGAAGAATGGACCATCGCCGATTTGAATCGCAAAACCAATAATCAGATTGAAGTTGCATCGATGCGAGAACGCGAGAATGAATCAATGGCTTGGGCAAAACTTCATTCGTTCGAAAGAAACTCCGTGATCCCGGAGAAACAGTTGCTTGCAGAAGCCCTTCGGCACGGCGTTGGGGATGTCTCGGTCAATGGAATTCACGAGCAGTTGAAAGAACACAAGGTGATTGTTCGACCAATTGATGGTCGAAACCTCGCTACGACGCCGGAAATGCTCGCTGAAGAAGCATGGATGATTCGAAGCGCAAACCAAGGTCGAAATGCGGCTATTCCCTTGAACCCGGCATGGAAAATCAGCCGAGATTGGCTCAATGCCGATCAAAAAAAGGCAGTCGATCATGTGCTGCAATCAAGTGATCGAATCATGATGATTCGCGGTGGAGCCGGGACAGGCAAGACGTCCTTGATGAAGGAAGCCGTTGAAGGGATGGAAGCCAACGGCCATCGTGTGTTTACTTTTGCGCCTTCGGCGGAAGCCAGCCGAGGCGTGCTCGGGGAACAAGAAGGCTTTAAAGCAACGACGGTAGCTGAGTTGCTTGTTTCTGAAAAACTGCAACAAGAGGTCGCCGGAGGAGTTATCTGGGTTGATGAAGCGGGCTTGCTCGGAACTCGGGCGATGAAGCGAGTCCTTGAAATCGCCGAACAAGGAAATTCACGAGTCATCCTTTCTGGTGACTGGCGTCAGCATGGCTCCATCGATGCTGGTGCAGCCATGCGTATCTTGGAACATGAAGCTCGGATCAAACCGGCAGTGGTACGTGCGATTCAACGGCAAACGGGCGAATATCGTGAAGCCGTAGCATTGTTAGCGCAAAACCGTATTCAAGAGGGTTTTCAAATGCTTGACCGTCTTGGTTGGGTAAAGGAAATCGAAGACGGAGACCAACGATACCAAATTATTGCGAAGGACTACGCCGATGCAGCGAGCAGCGGCGAAAGCGTCCTTGCCATCGCACCAACCCATGCAGAGGGCGACTTGCTGACAACGAACATTCGCAACCTGTTGAAAGAACGCGGAGTTATTGGTATGGAAGAACGCCAGTTTGAGCAGTTGAACCCACTTCGACTTACTGAGGCAGAGAAATCGGAGCCAGATCGTTTGCAGCTAGCTGATGTACTCGTATTTCATAAAGCCGGAGCGGGGCACAAGAAAGGAGACCGAATCGAACCGCAGGCAAGTTCATTCGATAAGCTGAAGACGTCAGCCAAATCGTTTGAAGCATTTGAACGAAAAAGCATATCGCTTTCCAAGGGTGACCTCATTCGATTCACCGCAAATGGCAAAACAAAAGATAAGCGTCATCGCTTAAACAACGGCTCGGTCTACAAGATTCGAGGATTTACCAAAGAAGGCGATATTCAACTGGCCAACGGTTGGACGGTAGCCAGCGACTACGGGTTCATTTCACCTGGATATGTAACCACGAGCCATAGTGCTCAGGGTCGAACCGTAGATCGAGTCCTGATCGCCGAGTCGTCCATGTCCCACCGCGCCGCTGGGCAGGAGCAGTTCTACGTTTCAGTCAGTCGCGGAAAGCGAGAGGCCACCATCTATACCGACGACCGAGTTGGCTTATCCGCTTCATCGCATCGGCTGGAGAGAAACAGTACTCATCTTCTCCGCGAAGCATGAAAGGCTTGAGGATCGCTTGTGCCTTAGGACCGCAATAGATTGTCCTGGACTTACCTTTGTAGGCCGTCTTGTGTTTTTCTAGCTTGATCTCCCATACTTCGGCGGATCGATCGATTACCATCGAAGGCTTGATCCTGCAGACCTCCCCAGGACGACAGCCAACGAGCCTTTGAAACTGGACCGTAGCTTTGACGACATGGTTTAGGTGGGGTAGCGTTGCGTCTACCAGCTCATCGGAGACCGGGAGGATAGGCCCCAGTTCGGGGGCTTCCGTCCGGCCGATTTTCAATGGTTCGACTGTCTTGAGCGTTTCCAGGACCGAGACCGGTAGGATCGACTTGGATGACGCCCATTTGAACATCGCCCGCACCCGCTTCATCAGTGCGTTTATGTAGCGTCTGAATCGCTGGCGGGTGATGACCTCGACCGCTTTCTCGTCTTTCTTGTTCTGCTTATCGGCCTTCCGTTTGATGGTGTACGGTTCCATCAGTGAAACCCGGACGGCTTCATACTGCAAAGGCCCAAAGGCGATTGCCGGAAGGGTGGCGTAGAGGGTTTTCAGGACGCGTAGGACGGGACGCGACCGATGAACCTCGGATTCTGGACCGGTACCGTAGTACTTCTCGCAATGGGTAGCGTAGTCTGCGACCAGTTCGATTATCGTGATGTCATTGGCTTTGACACCAAAGGTCCGAGACTTGCCGGACGCGATGAACTCAGACTTGAGACGATGATACTTTGCCTTGGATTCCTTCGAGCCATAGGGACCGAGATAGTAATCCTTGCCGTTAAGAGTAACCACGGCTTGATTGCTTCGAGAATGAAGACGGTAGCTTGGCCCGTCCTCTCGTTTGCGTATCTTCTTCCTTGGTGACTGGCGTTTGTACTTGGCTATCAGCTCATCGTACTTTTGCCGGCTCTCTTCGGAGTCGTGCTTCCCCAGATAGTGATCCTTACCACGGATCGTTACGAGTGCTTGCCCGGATGCCTTGTGAAGGCGGTATGATGGTACGCGCATGGCAAAACCCTTTCCAAATGCGAGTCCGATTACTACCGAGATTCCTTTCGAAATCCGGTAATTACCGAAACTCAACCCTGAAAAACAGCTTAGCCGTACTCGTGAGCAACGTAACTAATACCGCATGAAACATTAGTGTTTCATGAAAATACACCCAGTAGGTAGCGAACCATCAACTAAAAACCGTGGGAAATCATTAGCCGATCGAAAAACAGGTCCATCCGTAGCCCCATTGGTAGACCCATCAGCTCCCAAACTAGACCCATCAGAGGCCTTAGAACTCCTTGCGATCTTCTCTCAATTGGACGAGCCAGCCCGTCGTGATCTGCTGAATTTGGCTCGGGATTGGGTGTCTTGAAAGACTCAAAATGACATGCGTAATTACTCGCCACATTCGGTCGCCTAGGAACCGAGTCGCAAGGAATGCCACGCGCGAGTGCAAAAATGATGCTTCCATCGTTCTTAACCGTCGCTTGGAACCGATGACCGAAACCACGTTGAATTCGGGATATAAAAATCATGATCAAACAATCAAAATTGCAAGAGTACGGTACGAGGGGTAAAACAAGTCCTCGCACGCAAGAGTCCGGAATACTGTGAAAATCTGCACTGCAAATCATTCTCTATTACAACAGTGACTTATGGGACCGAAACATTAATGAACCTGGGAGGCTTAACTCCCTCGGTAAGCCGTGACAATGCGAAGGTCCACCGAGAAGGGCTACCTGACTCGGATCGAGCATATGTCGAGATCAGCCGACAGGAAGATGGCCGTGGCGATAGGAAGAATTGTCGCTATTTCGATCATTTTCATGATTTTGCGGAACCGAATTCACATCCAATAGCGATCAACGTTAAATTGGGGTTTAGTGGGTGGCGCAGGATCGCGTCGTATTCCCGTTTAGGATTTCTCACGTGACGGAGTTTCCGGGCACGCTAAATTTTTGGTTTCGCATGGCTGCTTCGGAGCGAGGCATTCGATTGATGAAGACCGATCTTTGGAATCGCATAAGATGGTCGGGATTTGCCGAGCGAAAATACCCTCGCGTGAATGTGTTTTACTGACGGCTGCGAGGAGGGATTCATCGAGGAGGAAGACGATCAAACAAAGCACAAACAACCGAAATCGGGAGGCGATGATAGTGAATTTACCTTCTCCGCATATTGACTTTCTGCAATTTCTCACCGCATCGTTCCAATGAAAAATAATCATCTCACTTCAGGAGATTTGAAACTTGGGCAAGACCAATTCAACAAGTATCGTGTTATGACTCCACGATTTCTCAAACGCTTGCAAGCGAGCTTTTTTTACCGTAGCACGAGAAAGAGATCTCATCACATTGCCCGACGTCGGCTGTTTGCTGAGTTGCTAGAAGATCGACGGCTCCTAACCGGGGCGCACGATTTTGGAGTCGCGACGATCTCTGATCTAGAAACGCTCGACAACAATCCACCAACTCTCGATTCGATTTCGAATCGCACTATCGATGAAGATGCACCGCCAAATGTTATTCAATTGACTGGCATCACTTCCGGATTCGGCGAATCGCAGGATCTTAGAATTAGTGTCGCCAGCAGCAATACAGGCGTTATTCCGAACCCATCAATAACGTACATTTCACCGGATTTAACCGGCTCGCTGATTTTTCAAGCGGCTCCAAACATATCGGGAATAGTGGTAATCGACGTAACCGTCGAGGATGCCGGAATCGACAATGATCTTAATGCTCTCGACGATAACGCCTCTTTGACGCAATCGTTTACGATTACCATCAATGAAGTTAATGATACGCCAACTCTGAACCAGATCGATGCGCAAATCATTGCCAAGAACACCACTCAGCGGACTGTCCTTTTTAATGGAATCAATGCTGGTGACAGCGAAAGCCAACCCCTGCGGATTACGGCGACCAGCGATAACGTCGCTTTGATTCCTGATCCGATTGTTAACTATACCAGCCCGAATAAGACCGGATACTTATCGCTTTACCCCGCAGGCGATATTACCGGCAACGCTGTAATCACCGTTACCGTCGAAGATGGCGGCCTGGACGCTGACTTAAACACTCATACCGACAATCAAGTTTTTCATCAGAGTTTTTCTGCGGACATTTATGTCAGCAATGTTGTCCCACCGTTGCTGGATATCAGTTCAATTCAGGGAGGTGTGTCTTCCTCACCGGACAACTTCGTAGAAGTTGGGGAGATTATGTATTTTGTGGCGACTAACTGGTTAACAAATCGTGAGCTATGGAAGACCGACGGAACAGCCGTCGGTACCGTTTTAGTGAAGGATATATTTGCCGGGTCAAATTCCTCGTCGAAACCTGGCTATCTCACTAACGTCAACGGGACGCTGTATTTTTCAGCTAATGACGGCACGAGCGGCGGAGAGCTGTGGAAATCGGACGGTACCGAAACTGGGACGGAGCGAGTCAAAGACATTTGGCCTGGCACTAGCAGCTCCTCTCCTAGCCACCTTACGAACGTTAACGGGACGCTGTATTTCCGGGCCAATGATGGCACTAGCGGCAATGAGCTGTGGAAATCAGACGGTACCGAAGCCGGGACGGTGCGAGTCAAAGACATTTGGCCTGGCACAAGCAGTTCCGATCCTCGCTACCTTACGAACGTTAACGGGACGCTGTATTTCCGGGCCAATGATGGCACTAGCGGCAATGAGCTGTGGAAATCAGACGGCACCAAC
>JANOAI010000081.1:0-8965 GCA_031411055.1 Pirellulaceae bacterium | reverse complement strand
CAAGTATTTTTTAAATTGTTTCTACTCCAAGATTGTTCTCCTGAGTCCTGGGTTCACTCCAAGCTTCATGAACTCATCCATAAGGACTGCTTCTGCAAGATCCGAATCAGACTTTCGGACCAAAAGTGAATCATGAACCGTCGTGACGAACAGATCTTTGCGTTGCTGGAAAAGCTTCACGCAAACATTGTCGATTATTAATTGCCTTTCTGCCATTTGCATCTGCTTCGCAGCCCTCTTGTGATCCTTGGACTTGATTTTGGTTAAGTAGCTTGCAATTGAATCGAATTGTTTTTCAAACAGTTGTTTAAGTTCCTTAAGTACAGAGCGATGCCCATTTTTTGCAAAATAATAAAGCATCAATTCCTTCTTGGCGGAATCCCGACTCATCCCAAGCTCTAAAGCTAAGTAGTCATAGAGTTGCCCCGACTCACACAGCTCCAAGTACTTTTTATCTTGCACTTTCGCCTTGAGTGCGGCGATGGCCAGGAACAGTGGTTGGCTATTTCGAATGTCGAGTTCAACGAGTGGCTCGTCCTGTCCATCTACCCGCAACAAAGCTCTCAATTGTTTGTAAAGGTTCGTTATGTTGGTATGGATGCGGCCAGAGAACTCGTCTTTTTTGAAGCGTATCTGTTTGTCCAAAAGCGTTTGCAGATGCGCTTGGTAGTAGTGGCGATCTGGATGCGTTCCGAATCTACGTTGAAACAAGGGCATGTCCACAGTAAGCCGATCCAATTGTTTCCGCAGCTTTTCGAGTATTGGTCGTGAGAGCGTCTTGCTTTCAATGTCTTTATGCCTTCTTGCTACGACCTTATCTTCGAAATGCACAAGTCGATGCGTCTGATCACAATAAGGACGATTGGTCCAGTAACCATAGGATTCTTTGTCCCGCTTATAGAATTCAGTTCGATTCACCAAGCCTTTCGAGCTGCACCATTTCCAGACACTCGGCCAATCAGGTATGTTCTCGTAAAGGTAATCGTATTTGAGTCGCACAGGCTTCTCCCATTGAATCCTATAATCCATATGCTTCCAATAGATGAGCCCTAATAACATCCAAACCCCATGCCTTACTGGGCAGGTTTCGTCAAGCACTAAGCCCTCTGGCACATACGCCCTCACGAGGTTTGAATGTTTAGTCACGATTAATTTCCTTTTCTAAACAAGGGCGGGAGCAGTTGGTTTCTGACGTAACCTTGATGCTTTGTCTGCGAGATTAAAAATGGGCAACAGAATCGCTGCTTGCTCTTTCGAGTTGAATCGTGCAACAACGAGCCCATCAAAGTTCAAGATGAACTTTGGGTTAGTCTCATCCAGTCGAAATGGACCTTGGAGTTCTGGCGGTTCCACGAGGTCATCTGGAAGCTCCTGGACAAGCTTGTAGCCAGCTTTTAGCAAAAGCGTTACTGTTCGATCAGCGTGCCAGTGCCAGTGAATCCCTTGAAAGCCATCGTTGGCTCGTTTTACCAAGCCATTTTCTTGGGACTGGTAGGTCGGATTTCTGTTTTCGGTCCTTACTCCAATTTTGACTAAGCATTTGCCTATCCCCTGGTTTTTTAGACCGAAAAGTCGGCCTAAATCAGTAAGGCTCATATATTGAAATTTAAATTTCATTTATCCCCCTTTTTATTATTTTCAGAGACCGAAATTTCGACCTCAAAGTGTTTTGCGATTTCCTTTGCCTCATCTGGCGTGAAGACCCGCTTCCCCGCCACTTTTATTGAAGCCTCTGGTATCAGACCGTTGGTAATTGCATACTGAATCTGATGGACCTTGATTTTTGTTAGCCGTGCGACGTCAGCTATTGATAAAAAAATGTGTGTCATAATTGGCACCTCCTATGAATATCTATGCAGCCCGAAATAATTCTCATCGTTATGATGAAAAATATTTCGAAAATATTTTCATCAGTGGGTGTATGTGGTTTGGGTGTTGGTCCGAACTGCCGCTTCCAGGATCTCACACAGCAACCGCACAAATCCGTTTCCTGCATAGAAAATTGCCGCCTTTGAAGAAGCAACAGTTTCCCGATTCCCATTTCCCGCATTCTAGGAATGGAACATGTTAGACATTCACCGGTAGTTGACCGTCTTTCTTTAGCTCATCCAGTCGTCTATAGAACGCACTTTGACCCTTGCCGGTTTTTTCCGACCATGCAGCTAGTCTTGTTTGCCGGTCCTCATGCTCTAAATAGATGGACAACGCTATTCGTCGCTCCGAGTCCACTTGGTCTGCTCTTGATAGGTCACGGGTCTCATGACGCAGTCCGGTAGCTTGTTGCTCAAGGCTAGATCGAATGAGATCCTTCCAATCTGCTTCGGTCTTTCCGACCTTCCAAAGCTGAAAATCAACAAGTGCTTTATCGATAAACAACCTAATAGATGGTCGTACTCCAAGAGCTTTGGATTCCTTGGAGAGAAAGTCGGCGACCATCAAAGCATCCTTAGGATTTACTCCTCTTGGTCCAGTAAGGGCAATCTTTTGAATCTGAGCTAATAGCTGCTCATCGCTTGGATCGTAGTTGACGACATAGATGCGGTCATTTAGTGCCTCCATCACCTGCTTGTTGTGTCCTGCCAACGGAAGATTAGAAATGGCAACTATGCTGCCACTGAAATGGACGATTTGATCTCCTTTGGCCGTTTTGTGCCTTACTTTTCTAGTGCGACTTCCGTCATGTGAAGTTCCAAGGGCAGCGAGCAACAACTGCAAAGCAATCGCTTGGTTGAAAAGTGAACTCACGTCGTCGAGCACGAGAACACGATCACTGTTCTCACTGAGAAGGTCGAAGAAGCCAATCGGGGTCAGGTGTCCAGAGGCATAGCCGTGTGGAACGTTGAATTGCTCCAGTATCGTCCTGACCATGTAGGTCTTAGACGATCCCGGTCTCCCGTGCAGGTAGAAACCGTTAGCTTGCTTGTAGATCACGGCACGAATGCGATCCTTGATGATCGTTTGTTGGTTCAGCAATTCTTCAAGTGCCGTTTTGGGATTCATTTTGTTTCTAAGTGGGAAATGGGAAGTGGGAAAAAAGTAAAAGGTATAGGAGTTAAAGGGCGTTCAATCCGAAAAGCTTCGATACCATCTTTACTGATTCGGCGAAAAAGTCAGTCCTGACTCGGTCCTGACTTTCTATGTCCGCAAGTAACCTGATTCTGTGGACTTGAGCAAACCGTGCTTGACCAAATTCGATAAGCAGCTTCTTATGTGACCGTTAATTTCGTGCCCTGCTTTTTGGGCTAATCTTGGTCCGTTTAACGGCGTCTCAACGCTTGAAGCATTCAGCAATTCCTTCTCTGTGGGAGTTAGTTTTGCCTCACTTGATTTCATTGAATCATTCACGCTAGCTTGTTGCCGGAGATATCTCATGACGCATTTCATGGCATCCTTTATTTCGTCTGCCGAGATTCCTTCCAGGTACTGCACCATGCCGGGCTGATAGTAACCCCAGTTTTCGAAAACAAAGTCATTCAAGCCAATCGAAAGGCAAAAATCGTCGTTAGCCGTTATTAGGTCTGCATCGAAATCAATCGATGCTTTGAACAGCCGACTAAACTCTGGGTGTTGCATAATCCAGCCAGCCGAAGTGACAACAATCCAACGGATGGCTTCATCTTTGACTTGCTGGATCAAAGACTCAATTTCAGAGCATCTGAATATTTTTGCTTGCTTGTTTTTAGTATTGAGCCAAAGGCGAAGAGTCTCTTCGTCGGCTTGGTCCCTGATCAAGCAAGCGCCTAACGAGCTTGGTATCTGCGACGTGGTGTTCGCAGATTTTGGGTCGAAAGATTTTGTTGTCATGGTTGATGCTTTCCAAATTGAGGGGAAGGTTGAAGTTTCGGACTGAAAGAACGAAGTAGTGATACTTTTATTTTCCCCGATGGTCCACGAAAAATTTTTACGCCGGTCAAGAAAGGTTGTTGACCGGTTCGGGACGCCGCTTCGCCGGTCAGAATCGCTTGTTGCCCGGTTGGACTCGTCGTTCTGCCGGTCAGCCTTATAGTCCCGCCGGTCAGAAGGTTTCGTTGACCGGGCAGGTCTTCTTTCTCACCGGTTGAACGTTTTGTTAGCCGGTCAGAGAATGTTGGTTCACGCAGTGACTCAGAAAGCCTGCCAACAGTTGGATAGTGATCAACGAATGGCCCAGTTGAGGTAGCTGAGCTAGTCGAAATTTCATCGACGAGTATCAGCGATTCCGTTCAGCACACTTCGGGAGTTGCCTTGGCGAAGCATCGAAAAGGTCAGCGCATTCTGTCGGGATTCACAACGGCGGAGCTGATGGCTTGAAATGAAGATGGCTAAAGCTGCCTTGGCGGTTTGCCTTCCTCAAGAGAGCATTTTTTTAGATGTTGGACGCAGACGTCCATAAACGAAAAAACCTCACTTTTCCGGGGCAGAGGAAAAGTGAGGTACATGCAGCCAAAACCGGGGCAGGTAGTGTTGACTGCTTATTTAGAATGGTAGCAATTTCGTTTGGGGAGTCAAGAAAAATTTTGGGGAGGGGTTGGGAGTCACGGAACATCGTGATCAGGATTCTGGTTTCTTCGAAAAAACTTCGTCGTGCATGAGATTGGAGGGCTTTAAAGAACGGATTGTTGCTTTCTGCTGCATAGCGATTGTCGTCAATGGTCGATGGTGCTTGACGTGCTTAGTCGAGTCGGCGTGAAGAAGATCGGAAGGGGAACTGCCGATTCGAAGGCTTCTGTCAAAAGCAGATCCAAGGGGGGGCAATTTTGTAAAGTGGATCGCCTAGAATGCGTCTTAGTCTTGGCTATAGACTTAAGATGCCTCATGGTCAAGAATTTGATCTATTAGTAGTCTACTAGTGATCTATTAAGGAAAACCTTGGACGCAAAAACCCCTGAAAATATTGGGTTTTTTGAGAAAATTTGGTTTCCCTCCCCATCCGCTTCTTGAACTTCGCAGAAGAGCTCGGTTCGCCTCAATCACGGTAAATCGCCGATCCTGCCCGGTTCTCAATGCGAAGCAGTGCGGCAAAAAAGCGGCTCGATGAGGCTTCGAGCCATGTGGTTGCGAGACTGCCGCTATGGGCTATCCGTCTTTGTCCTCAGCCATTGAGCTTCTCGTGGCCGGCAATGCTTATTCGGCGGCTCAGAAAGATCGGTCACCATCTGTTGAAGCAACATGGCCGCCTGTTCGTGGATGACTTTTGCAAAGCCTAACGACGGGCTCTCCATCCACTTCATCACGGCACTTATGATCAACTCTTTGAGGTACGCGAACGAAAAGCCTTGGGTACCTGAGACGACCGTTTCAATTTCTTCAGGCTTCCATCCAGTCTCAGCCCCAAGTCGTTGCTGCCAAACGGACAGATACGCATGCCTGTCACGCGTTGTCGGCAAGTTGAAATGATACTTGCGATCGAAACGACTGGGTCGATCGATAATGGCGGAGTCGATACGATCGGGATGATTGGTCGTTGCCAATAAAATCATGCCATGATTTTGTTCAAATCCGTCTAGCTGATTGAGAAAGAACGACCGATTGTCATTGGTCACCAGCGAGTCCAAATCCTCAAGCACCAGTACACAGGGGCGCAGACCACGAGCGCGTTCAAATACGAGCTTCCACATTTGTTCAGCTGTATAATGCTGATGGCTTAGACTTTGAACATACAGACTCGAAACATTCAAATCTTTAACGAGGGCGCGAACGCAATGCGTTTTCCCATTGCCTGGCGGTCCGATCAAAAGTGCTCCTCGCTTCCAAGCAAGTCCGAGCCGTTGATAGCGATCCTCGGACTTTAGGAAATGGGCAAAGTCACTTCGAATGGACTCCTTGATGTCATCGGCCAATATTAAATCATCAAACGAAGCTAACTGCGTTGCCTGGTAGAGATCTTGACTACGATTCCATCGGCCGTTCGAAAAAACAAGGATCGCATTGCCAGGAGCATGCGTCTTCCGTTCGACATCCAGGATGAAAGACTCGGCAATCTCAATGGAGTCGGCAACAACCCAATCGCGACTTTCGCCCCCACATGCAGTAGCCCACTCGATATGAATCACTTGGAGGGAAGACGCGTTCCAGTTAACTTGCCAAACAACCTGTTGAAAGCTTGTGAAGAGCTTGTCGTGGCTTTCGCCTCCCCAATATCGAAACATCCCAGGTCGTGGATTTTCAAGCAGCTCGAGCTTGCAAAACCCTAATCGAGCAAACTGTTCAACATCCAGGTGTTGGCACGGAATTACCGTCTTATCATCGGCTTCCGCCGCGATCATCGCCTCTGTGTTAATCGCAAGACAAGCCGAGTTATCAGCCAACGCATCGGCGAAAAAATTGGATTTAAGCATCTGATTCGAGAATGGTTACGATTGTTTACTTGTGTTTAAGAGGCTTGTGCACAAACCGCTTGGGTTAGCCCAATGCCATCTACTTTGTAGCGGAACAGCGCAAGCTGTCCGGTGTATTTCGTATTTTGCTTGGTTATACGGCCAACCTAGTACCGGGCGGCTCGCGCCGCACCGCTAAAGTAGATGGCATTGTGGGTTAGCCCTCCTATGACAGGATGAAAATCGATTGGGTTCAGACATGGATGCCAATAAAGCATTTAGCCTACGGTACCGAACTCAAGCATGTCACCGTGTTTGCCAAGAATTTGCTCTCGGATACGTGTCCAATCAGGGGACGCGAGCGCGGGATCGGTTTCGATGATGGATCTGGCGACTTGATGGGTTTCTTCGGCGATTTTCGCGTCGCGGACCAGATCGGCAATTTTGAATGGCGGCAGGCCGCTTTGTCGTGTACCGAGAAGACTGCCAGGACCGCGCATCGTCCAATCGAGCTCGGCCAAGCGAAAACCGTCATCGGTGTTAGCGAGAGCCGATAGACGAGCGTTTTCTTCGGGCGGCGCGCCGGATTTGGCAAATACACAGACATAGCCCGGGGTCGTCCCTCGCGACACGCGGCCTCGCAGTTGGTGCAATTGTGCTAGCCCCAATCGATCGGCATCCAGGATCGTCATGATGGTTGCATTCGCAATGTCGATGCCGACTTCGATCACCGTTGTAGCAACTAAAACTTGCGTTTTTCCTTCCGAGAATTCATGCAAGGCAAGGGCCTTCTGTTCGCTCTCCATGCGACCGTGGAGCAAGCTCATCCGTAGCCCCTTCAACGGACCCTTTTGAAGTTCTTCGAAGATTTGTTCAGCACCTTTGACAGCCTCTTCTTCGTCGCCTTCGACGCGTGGCACAACGACGTAGGCTTGTCGACCTTGTGCAACTTGTTTTGAAACAAACGACCACCAGCTCGCCGTTTGTTCTGGCTTGCCAAGGTAGGTATGGACCGGCGCCCGCCCGGGGGGCTTATCGCGGAGAATGGAGACATCCATATCTCCCATGGCGGTCATAGTCAGGGTTCGTGGAATTGGTGTCGCGGAAAGGAGGAGATAGTGAGGCTGAGATTGATCCGAGCCAAGGGCTGCGCGTTGGGCGACGCCGAACTTATGCTGTTCATCAATGACAACCAAACCGAGATTGGCAAAGTCGACTTTTTCGCTCAACAACGCCTGTGTCCCGACGACAATATCGACGGTTCCCAGAGCGATGCGCTCGAGCAGTTCCCTTCGTTCGCGACCTTGGATCGACCCGGTCAGCAATTCCACGTGACACTGGCTGTTGGCCAAGCTTTGCGATAGCCGCTTTGCATGTTGAATCGCCAAAATTTCGGTGGGAACCATAAAGGCAGCTTGGCTTCGATAGGCTGCCGTCAACAGCATACCGTATTGTGCGACGACGGTTTTGCCACTACCCACGTCCCCTTGAACGAGCCGATTCATCGGAATGGTGCGTGACATGTCTTGGCCGATATCCTCGATCGCCTTCTGTTGATCATGGGTAAGATCAAGACCGAGACGCTGAAGAATTCGTGCGTGAATGATTCCGGTTGGGGTGAAGGCTTGGGCTGGGATTTCGTGTTGAAGGTGATGACGCCGCCAGGCAATTGCGAGTTGATAAACGAGGAGCTCTTGAAAGGTGAATCGATAGCGAGCTTGTTCGGCCTCCTCGAGAGTATTGGGCTGATGAATCAAAGTAAGAGCTTGACTGATCGAGAAAAGCTTTCGCTCCAATCGAATCGATTCGGGGAGTGATTCTGGGATCAATGCTAGGCAATGTTCGATAGCGACGGCGACCATACTTCGAAGGTGCCGTTGGTGCAAACCTTCGGTTAAGGGATAGATGGCCAACGGCTTGGGGGGCGGTGGCTCTTCCTCGGGGCCAAGAGATTGGCAGACGGGGTGCCGCATTTCCCAAGAGATACCGGTCGGCTTGGGAACACCGGTCGCAATCATGCGACCACCGCGTTGAATCTCTTTTTGACGAAACGGCTGGTTGTACCAAACCAATCGCACGTAACCGCCCCCTTCGACGGCTAGCAAAGCTCCGAAACTACTTCGACCGTCGGGATAAGCTCTTAAGTCGACCGACTCGATCGTCCCGAGAAGACTGCACGCAACATCGGGCTCAAGCTCAAGAACCGTTTTGTTGGGAGCAATATCTTGATACCCGCGAGGAAAGAAAAAGAGGAGGTCAACAACTCTTCGCAATCCAAGCTTCTCAAGCAAGACCGCTTTTTGCTGTCCAACGAACGGCAAGTCCTGAACTGCGGTTGAGAGTTTGATCTCGCGCTTCGCCTCGGAGTTTTCGCGCTCGGTTTTCGGATCGCCTGCCATGTTCATCTCAATAATCTTAACGCATTGGTTATGCAATCGTACTCGACGTACTTTCAGTAGGATTCGTTGACACATGGCGAAGAAACGGGGAAGCACTCGAAAATCTAGTGCTTCTTCGCAGCTTAGTTTTAGGGTACGACGAACGTCTAAATAACCGTGCGCGATTGTGAGATGTTGGTTGGAACATGATATCCCATTGTTTTTGTAACCTCTTCCCGCTTGCGGGAGAGGTCGCGAGTCTTGCGAGCGGGAGAGGGTCTTCTCGATAGG
>JANOAI010000080.1:0-3109 GCA_031411055.1 Pirellulaceae bacterium | reverse complement strand
TACCGCGTCCGACCTCTCCCAATGGGAGAGGTTACCATGAATTTCGACGAAATCGATAGATTTTTCAGGCTTCACAATCGCGCACGGCTATTTAGTGATATCGGATGCATCGGGTGACTCGGCAGTATTTGAATATGTGGACGGCAAACTGGTAATTCATCACAGCAAAGAATACAAAGTAGTCACAAACTCTCCAACTTACGACAAGCAATTAGCAATCATGGAATATTGGAAGGATGCCGGCGGAACTTCGAAATCGCTGCCCGGCACATCTCGCGCTGCTGACCGCTTCGTTCGCGCCTCGTTCCTACTGGACGTGTTACCGCGTGAAGTGTCGCCAACTTACATTTCTGGCACGCCCGAGCAGAGCTTTAAGTTTCAAGCTCCAATGGCTGTTCTATCTTTAATGCGAAGCGTTGGGACACCCTTAGGTTTCGCTAATGAAGAGCAACCGTGGGTTTCTTCAACAATCTGGCGGACCGTGAGCGACAGTACCAATCGCATCGTGATCTTCGACTCGGCCCTGACACCCGCGACCTTTTGGGTCAAATTTGATGATTTAGACCTCAAGCCAGGAGCCCCAGTGAAGAACCTGCAATTGGCGGGTGGTAAAACGTACAGTGGGAACGCAGTAGGCCAGTTCGTCGATGCCGAGTTATTCACTTTCCAAGACCTGACTGATATGGCTTCTTCCAAGTGATCCCAAAATTGATTCATTACTGGATACGTCTTGGTGGGCATACCCAGGGATTTTCAATTTCCCGTCCAGATTCTAGCAGTCGGTTCGGAGCAGGAAATTGGGAAGCACATTGGCGATAAAACTCAGGTTGTCGACTTGGCTGGTCGCACGATGTTGCCTGGTTTCATCGACGGCCATGGCCATTGCTTCGGCAGGGGACTACAAGCTGCCTCTGCTAAATTACTGCCCGCACTCGACCATACCGTTAATGCCATCCCTTCCCTCGTGGCGGAGCTGAAGAAGTACGCCTCCGGCGACACTGCGAAGAAGTACAAAATCGCTCTCGGGTTCGGTTACGACGACGCTCAACTTAAAGTATGCTCAATTTGAGCAAGCGGAATGCGAATCCATTTCCATAATTCATAAACCCCTCGACGATCGTCAGAAATCTAAATGAACTTTTTTCATCGTGTAAATCAAACGATTTGGCTTATCACACTTTGCGTCACATCTCATGTCAATGCACAACAGCCTGAACGTACCAACGTGACACTTTTTCAGGGCGCTCGGATTTTCGATGGCGTCAAGGCCGAACTTTCACAGCCGATGAACGTGCTGGTGAGAGGCAACAAGATCGAGAAGATTTCAGCAGATCCAATCCCTACTGATCGGCGAGCTGACACGAAGATCATCGACGGGAAAGGGAAGACGTTAATGCCCGGCTTGATCGATGCGCACACTCATATCATGTTTGCCACTATTCCGCAGCAAGCCGCTGTGCTGGGAGATATTGGGTATGTTCATGTCGCGTCCACTAAGGCGGCAAATGATATGTTGATGCGAGGCTTCACTAGTATTCGAGACCTCGGTGGACCCGTCTTTGGACTCAAAAAAGGCATCGATAATGGCCTAGTGAATGGTCCACGCATCTGGCCGGCAGGTGCGTTTATTTCACAGTCAGGCGGACATGGTGATTTTCGAATTCCAAATGACTTGCCTGCGCGGCCCGGGGACTTCACCTTCAGCGAACGTGCCGGAGCGGCAGCCATCGCAGACAGCCCCGACTTGGTTCGTCAACGTGTGCGAGAACAGCTCGCGCTGGGGGCTTCGCAAATCAAGCTGATGGCGGGAGGCGGAGTTGCATCGAACTATGACCCATTGGATGTGACGCAATACACAGTCATTGAGCTGAAGGCAGCAGTCGAAGCCGCTGAGAACTGGGGCACTTATGTCACCGTCCATGCTTACACGCCACGGGCTGTAAAGCAAGCCATTGAGGCGGGCGTAAAGTGCATCGACCACGGCCAATTGCTGGACGATGAAACTGCCAAGCTAATGGCTGACAAAGGAATTTGGTGGAGCCTACAGCCCTTCCTAAATGATGGGCCTTCCGCGTTTGCAGAGGGATCCGCGAATCGCCGGAAACAGCTTCAAATGTTTGAGGGAACCGATCTCGCATATCGACTCGCCAAGAAATTCAAGATAAAGACAGCGTGGGGAACCGATATACTTTTCAGTTCAGAAAAGGCTGCAACGCAAAATGCGGAACTTGCCAAGATGACGCGCTGGTATTCAGTGGCAGAGACACTTCAGATGGCGACCTCCGTCAATGCTGAGCTATTAGCTTTGTCTGGAGAAAGAAGTCCTTACGTGGGCAAACTTGGTGTCGTCCAAGAGGGTGCGCTCGCAGATCTGTTGCTGGTAAATGGGGATCCACTCGAAGACATTAAGTTAATTTCGGATCCAGCGAACAACTTTGTAGTCATTATGAAGGATGGCATCATCTACAAGAGTGCGGCGCGTAATTAACTCAATCGCACATCGGAATAGCTAAAATCGCCAGAGGAACTCCGAATAAATGATGCATCCGATTGCATCCTGCAACGGACTCCGGTAGTTCGTTCGCCGTTAATCGACTTGTTTGCTGATTTGAAAATTTTTCGTCCAATTCCAAACTAAATTCGCAAAATACGTTTGGTTTTCTGTCAAAACAAACGTGTCGCCGGTTCGGCTCAGTGGAGAGTCAATTCCATAACCTGTATGGACATGTAACTTGGGCGTTCGGAAAGAAAAAACCTCACCCCATCCGCCACTGCTACGTATCGCCTGCTGTGTTGTTGAATCAAAGGTTTGACCGATAAACTCTTGAGGCATGTTTCAGCATATTCAACCTACCGAACCGGACCAAACCGCTTCTCAGGGATATCTATGCAATTTGTCCCGACGACGTCCCACAAAATGATTTTTTGCAGGTCAAAACGGCATTTTTGGGATGGTCTCTGGAGAGTCTCTCGGCCTTGGAAAATCACATAAGCCGAAGGTCAGAGAGACAAGAGAGTCGTGAGATTTGTGGTCACGTGGAAAACGGGGTCAGGTACCAAAAGCCGGAACGGCCCTTCGGGTGCTTTGCACTTTTGGTACCTGACCCCG
>JANOAI010000079.1:0-2732 GCA_031411055.1 Pirellulaceae bacterium | reverse complement strand
CACGATAAGCGAATCGATAGACAATATGGCTACCCGATCCCTTACCGCTGCTTCTACTCGCGAAATATTGAAAATCTTTTCATGGCGGGACGTTGCGTCAGTGTGACGCATGAAGCTTTGGGAACGGTTCGCGTAATGAAGACGTGTGGCATGATGGGAGAAGTGGTTGGCAAAGCGGCATCGATTTGTGTCCAGCACGATTGTCCTCCATCCGCCGTCTATCATCGCTACTGGAATGAGATGGATGAATTGCTAAAGTTGCCAGGCAAAGCTCATCGAAAATCAGTTCAGGAGGAGTTCACCATTCCTAAAGATGCTATGCCTTTGGCAGATTCTTATGGACCCACAATTGGCGTTGATCCTTCAACGCTAGAAGGCATCGTGATTGATAACCGACAGGCTATTGTTTCGGGTAAGTGGACTAGTGGTGAAGGACTCAAAGGTTTCATCGGCCACGACTACGTTTATGCGCCCGCGTCTTCGAATGCCTCGATTCGCTTTGAATGGAAAGCAAATCGCAGTGGCAAGTTCGAAATCCGATTGGCTTATCAGCCACATGAAAATCGCGGCGCGAACGTTCCGGTCCGCGTTGATATCGGTGACATAAATGAGACATTTCGAGTTAACATGAAAGAAAAGCCAGCCGTTGCGGGAACCTTTAAGACGCTTGGTCAATTCAATGTCAAAGAAGGTTCGACAGTCGCAGTGACGATGACAACGGACGACGCTAAGGGAAACGTGCATGCCGATGCGGTCCAAATCGTCCTCGTTCCATAGGCTTCGAAACGGTTGTGTTCACGCGTTTCGAGTTGCATTGCTGATCAGCATCTTCGGGCTTGTTCATCTCCTACACGCTCGAACCGAAGCTAAGCGCAAAGCAGAGCCGCTTAAAGCCATTTCCGCTAATCGTATCGTCGCTATATTCGGAAATGACGCGAGGATTGGCGAGGCGGATGCACAGGGAGGCACAAGTGTATGCGACTCGAATGGCAACCAACTTGGTTCGATCCTTCAAACGTCACCCGAAAGTGATTCGTTCCTTGGGTTTTCTGGCCCTACGAACTTGCTCGTCGCCTTTGACTTGCAGAGTCGGATTCGCGCAATCGAGATTTTATCCAGTCGCGACACGCGCGATCATGTCCATTTGATTGAACGGAATCCAGCATTCTTTCAGAAATGGGTCGGGCTATCTGCCTCACAAGTCGCGAATAGCGACGAGTTCGAATCCGTCACCGGCGCAACGTTGACCAGTATGGCTATTGTTCAAGGGTTGAAGAAGCGCCTTGGTGCGAAAACGGTCGCTGCAAAATTTCCCGAGCCTTTAACGCTTGAAGACGCAAGGACTTTCTTTCCATCGGCTGAGAGCGTCTCGCAAGATCCTAAAGTAGATTCGCTCTGGCATGCTCAAGGTTCAAATGGAAGCGACTGCGGCTTGATATTGCGTACCTCCCCGACCGCCGATGATGTAGTTGGCTACCAGGGACCAACCGACGCAAAATTAGCCATCGCGCTCGATGGTAAAATCGTCGGATTGGCAATTGGCAAGAGCTTCGACAATGAACCGTACGTCAGTTATGCGAAGCAAGATCGGAGTTTTGCGGCACTTCTCAAACGTTACTCGCTCGAAGATTTTCGGAAGATCGATTTAGAGCACGGAGAGATCGAAGGGGTCTCCGGTGCCACGATGACCAGTATGGCGGTCGTGAGAGGGCTCATTAAAACGGCCGAGTCTTACAAACAAGTCATGTCGGTATCTGAACAAAATGATTTGCGGTGGAAAGAAATGTTTTGGCGCGTGCTCGGGACGAGTGTCGTGGTTGGAATTGGATTGATCATAGGACTTACGCGTCTACGTGGACATCGCGGGATGAGGGTTGCATACCAGTGCCTCGTGATCGTGTATCTCGGCTTCATTCAAGGCGAGTTGTTATCGGTAGCCATGTTCGCGGGTTGGGCGCAAAGCGGTTTCCCGTGGCAGAATGCGGCGGGCTTGCTGCTGCTCACTTTGGCCGCTGTTCTCGTACCTATCTTCGCGAAGACAAATATTTACTGCTCGCATATTTGCCCGCATGGTGCGATTCAACAGATGCTCCCCAGAAGGTTTAGGCATCGACAGCCCTTGCCTAGCTGGCTGCATCGAACGCTAAGCTGGATACGTCCCTTGCTCATAATCTGGATACTCTTCGTTCTCTTTTTTGAATTGCGTTTTAGTCTTGTCGACGTAGAGCCTTTTGATGCCTACATCTGGCGAGCAGCTGCTTGGCCAAGCATTGCCATTGCTATCGGAGGAGTTCTGTTTTCGTTCTATATTCCGATGGGCTATTGTCGACACGGCTGCGTCACTGGCGGCTTGCTTCAATATTTGCGGCGTCACTCGCAAAGCCACCGATTGCAGTCCGCAGATTACTTTGCAATCATCGCGTTCTTGATTGGACTGGTGCTCGTGCTAAGACAAACAGCCCTTTGAACGTTCGTGAAAAACAACGATACAAGGCTGTGACGCTAGCCCGGATTATTCATAGTCTTGACCAATATTTTTCGTATAAGATTTTCACGCTTTGATTAACGTCGATTTTCGAAAAAACAGACAATCGTAGCTACGTTCGCCAGAACATGGATGTAACTCAAGGAACGAATCACTTTCGGGTGACGTTTGAAGGATCGAACCAAGTTGGTTGCCATTCGAGTCGCATACACTTGTGCCTCCCTGTGCATCCGCCTCGCCAATCCTC
>JANOAI010000078.1:0-5808 GCA_031411055.1 Pirellulaceae bacterium | reverse complement strand
AGAAAGCTTGGCAAATCACTCCTATTTCCGCTTGAGAATGTAAATCACATCTTCGGCCCAATCGTCGATTTCGATTGGGTCGTCAATGCTATAGCGGAAGTCGTAGGTCTCTTCGATCGTCCAATCCTCGGTCTTATTGATCATCGATTGGAATTGCTTGTGAGTATACGAACGCAAAACAAGTACATCATCAATACGGAATTGTTCGGTGGGACGATAGACGTCAAAGCGTAGGTGAAATTGCTCGACCCGTTTCGTTGGGTTCTTATCTTTCGGCCACATCCGCGTGTTAATCACCAGATGACCACGCCGAGCAGACCAGCTCTCTTCATCAGTTGGCGTCCCCTTCTTGGGCGTAAGGTGAAAGCCAAGGGCGTAAATCCCGCCTGGTCGGATGGCCTGGCCTAAACATTTGAAATGGTCGAGCGCCGCCTGCTCACTGGAAAGGTGCCGAAAAGAATTGATCGTATTGAACGCAGCGTCGTATGGTTTCTTGACGCTAAAATCGGTCATGTCCGCAACCCAAGTGGATTCGCGCATTCCATTTTTGGCGAGACGCTTGTTACAAAAATCGATCGCTTTTTCGTTTAAGTCAAAGCCATCACAGTGATATCCCGCCTTGGACATGCGGTAGATGAGACGCCCAGTGCCGCAGGCGGGTTCAAGCACACGCTTGACCTTGCTCTTACCCTTCGGCACAATCACATGCTTGTCAAAGGCGGCGGTGAGGAAGCGATACTCGGCGGCCCAATCAGACCCGAAGATCAAATCGTAGTACGCCGGGAAATCGTAGATGCTGGCTTCAGTGGTTTTAAGTGTCATGTCGCAAATGGTGACGGGCTGTTAAAAACTGTCAAGGTCGCCTTTTCATAGAAAGTAATAATGTCAGACGAAGCACCACTGCACGAAGCCCAAGTCCTAGCTCATCGCGATGCCGCTTTAGGCCAAATGAAGTTCAATCGTGCGTACTTGAAAGGCTTGCTTGAAAATGTACCAAAGGAGCTGTGGACGGTAATTCCTGGGGGGGCGACGAGCCATCTTCTTTGGCAAGTTGGACATATCGCCGTGGCCGAATACGGTTTGCTTCTTTTCAGGCAACGCGGCCGGGCGGAGGGGGATATCCAGTTGATGCCCGGCTGGCTGCGAAAGAATTTTGGTCGGGGATCGCAGGCTTCGATCGACGCCGACTACAACCCGACCCCCGATGAGATGATGCGGTTGCTTGACGCAATCGACGATCAATCACACACAGAGGCTGCAAAATACGCTGCGGGGAGCCTTCTTGAGCCGGCGGACATGCCTTACGCCGTCTACCCGATGAAACTTGGAGCGATGCTTTTTGCCCCACTTCATGAGGCCATTCACATAGGCCAAATCGGGGTCCTTCGGCGTTTATTGGGTCTTCAGCCGGTGCGATAGCCTGAATCGAGCTATTTTCTGGCCTAGCCAATCGAGGTGGGGCAGATGAGAATGTTGGGTTTCCTTGGTCTGACCGTTCGAGTCCACTTTGTACTGGCTCCCGAAAACGGCATCGGTCGGCCGAATCCTCCAGTCTGAAGAAGCCATAGTGGACCGAAGATTTTTTGCTTGGATGCTCCTGACGCTTTCATTGTTCATGCTTTGGAGCAGCATGAATCAGCGCAATGAGATTCGAAAGCGTGAAGAAGCCTTACAAGCTCAAGAGCGTGACAAGAAGAAAGAGCGCGAGGCCGAACGCATTAAAGACAAGGCAGCTCAAGCAATTGCGAACGCTGAAGTTCCGGCTGCTCCCAACGTTCCAGCTACTTGGCATACGCTTGGTTCATTTCGCGACGAGGATGGATACCGGCTTGTTGTGACTTTGTCGAGCAAAGGGGCCGGAGTCGAGCGCGTCGAGTTGGTAGAACAATTGAAGCCGGGTCGATTCCGGTATCGTTCGCTGGCACACCGCGGAGGCTATCTCGGTTACTTGGCGGGTGACGAGGAGAAAGAAGGGTTGCGCATTCGCAGTATTGCGCAGGGCTCTCCTGCCGCTCTCGCCGCTTCGAAATCGGAAAGAGCTGATGCCGGATTGATGGCTGGCGATTTGCTAACCCACATCGACGATATCGAGGTGCGTCATGAAGCCGATATCGACAAGTATCTCTCGAAACAGAAACCTCGCGAGTCGGTTCAAGTAAAAGTTCTTCGACCGAATGGGGAACAAGAAGTTACGCCACTGACGTTCGCAATCACCCTATCGGAAGCACCCCTTGATGTGATTCGCGACAGTGATTTTCCTCTCGAAGAGATCCCAGGAAATTTGGCTCGACAATCGTTGATGACGACGCTTTCGAAAATCGACGATACCGAGGCGATTCCAGGCAACAAAACGATCCCTGGATTGGAAGCGACCTTCGACGAAAATTGGCTTTCCAAAACCATTGAGGTTGAGAATGGGATGGGGGTTGAATTTACCCTTCCCCTGCAAAGCTATCTCGCAGGTGCTGGGATCAAAGCGAACCTTGAACTCGTCAAGCGATATCGCGTCTACAAAGCGACTACGAATTCGAATGCTAAGCCTAGTCCCAAGTCCGTGGCCTATCATCTCGATGTCGAAGCCATCGTTCGGAATCTTGACGATTCGAAGCATGACGTTGCGGTTCGACAGGAAAGCACAACCGGTCTGACGTTAGAGGCCTGGTGGTATGCTATCAAGCTTAGCCAAAATTTTAGTGCTGCTGGAGCACGGGACGTCATCTTGGCACGGGGAGTGAGTCCGCACGAGATCATTACCCGCCGCGACATTCAAGAATATGCACGCACTCACCCCGACCAACCGGATAGTTCCTTCTTTGGCCCCGATTACCCGCTCGACAAACGATCGTTCCGATACCTTGGTGTCGATCAACAGTATTTCACGTCGGTCATCTTGCCTCATCCGGATACGCCGGCAGTTCTCGATGGTCTGTCGCAAGGTGCGACGCGCGCTATCGCTGACATGAGCGCTTCGAAGCCCTACAAAGACATCGCGACGAACGTTGGTTTTTGGTTTGACAGCGCCGCCAAAACGCTCGAACCCAAATCAGAGTTTAGCCAGCGCTATCAAGTCTACCTTGGCCCCAAGGACCCTACCATGTTAGAGGCATATGGTCTGGGTGGATCGGTCTACTATGGCTGGGCAATTTTCGGATTCGTTGCCAAACCATTGTCGATCTTCCTCCACACCTTCTACAGTATCGTACGAAATTACGGTATTGCGATCATGATGTTGACGGTATTGGTACGTAGCTGCATGTTTCCGTTGTCACGTCGGGCAGCAATCATGGGCCAACGCATGCAAGAGATGCAGCCTGAGATGAAGCGAATCAATGACCTTTATAAAGACGACATGACCAAACGCGGCCAAGAGATGCAGGCTCTGTATAAGAAGTACAAGCTCAATCCGATGGCCAGCTGCCTGCCGGTCTTTGTTCAGATCCCCATTTTTATTGGTTTGTATCGATGTGTTTCGACTGATATTGAGTTGAGGCAACAACCACTGATTCCTGGGCTTGATTGGTGCTCGAATTTAGCTGGCCCAGACATGCTGGCTAGCTTCCCAAGCTGGATGCCCGATTTGATCGCCGGTAAAGGATCGGGATGGTTCGGACCTTACTTTAATCTTCTACCAATCATTACCATCGCTCTGTTCATCATTCAACAAAAAGTGTTGATGCCGAAAGCAACGGACGAACAAACTCGCATGACACAACAGATGATGATGGTCATGACGGTCTTCATGGGTGTACTATTCTTCAAGGTTCCAGCCGGATTGTGCATTTATTTCATCACTTCGAGTATTTGGTCGCTCATTGAACGTCGATTGATCAAGAAATTTATTCCAGCCCTGGTACCTTCTGCCGATAGCGTCCAAGTTTCGACGGCTAGCCCCGCGACGAATAGCTCCAACCTCCGCCCGAAGACATCGACGAAGTCACCTGAAACGCTGGCCGATGTCATGGATTCGGTGAAGAGTTTATGGAGCAAGACACGCAAAGAGCCGGAATCGACGCTGTCTCCAGAGACGATTGCAGCTCGTAAGAAGATGCGCAAGAAGAAATAGATTCCGGATCAAGACGGTGTTTTGAAACGGTAGCCCACACCAAGGCCGTGATTAGTTCCAAGTCGCCCGTCGCTCCGCAACGGTATCGTTCCTAGCAAGACGAAATAGCCAAATCAAATCCACGGAATCGTGTAGCACTCAATAACATCACCACCACTCCGTGTCATTCAACGGAATCGGCCGTGATTCGCTTTTTCAGGTTTCTGAAGAGGCTCAACGAAGCCACGCCGTTTGGGCCCGTGCGTAGGCAATCGGGCCAATGATGATTAGTGGCAGCCACGCGCCGAGGTAAGGAGCAAGGGGGGTCGCGCCGCTTGCCATCGATTGAAAAACTTTGGTGATGAGCATGAAGAGCCCGATGGACACGACCGTCGCTCCGATGATCCAAAAAAGACTTCGTTCTTGATGTTTTAGCAAGATGGGAATGCCTAATAGGAGCAGTGTCATATCAAGCATGGGTTGTACGAATCGTTGATGAACGCTCAACCGCAAATCATCACTCACAAATGCGTTTGGTGAACGAAGTCGTTGGATCATTGAGAGAGTGGATGCGTACTGGATCCATGAACTGCCCCCCAAAAGTTCTTCAAACTCGATACTCGATGCCAAAAAAATTTGATCCGCCGGTAACCACTTGTTGTCATACGAAGTCAGAAGAATGGGTTTCGATTCATGATAGACGGATGGACGCAGGGTGACGTCGGTTGGAAGGCGTAACCCGGAGATCAAGAAGCCCGTCGGATGTTCATGATTCGCGTCGACGTATTTGGCATTGTTGGACTGTATTTGGGGTCCAATAATCGCTGCCGGGCCTTCAAGTCGAAAATTCGGCTCTTTAATTTCTCGTGCACCTAGACTCAAAAATTTCCCCCCAATCAGCACTGCATACTTGCTATCGAAGACTGGCCTTACGTGCCGCAAATGCTCTTCCGAAAGATCTTGAGGATTTTTTCCCAGCATTTCTTCGAATCGGGGGATGAACAATTCTCGATTGAACGTGAGGAATGCGAAAAAGAGAACCGAAGCAAAAACGGGCATGGCCAGGATTCGTTTGGGGCTGATACCGGCTGCCATCATGACGATCATTTCGTTCGTTCGTTTCAGCCATGAAACGACGAACATGATTGCGAGGAGAGCCAAGATACCGCCAAAGCGATCTAAAAGCACCAACGAGTAAGGACCATAGTATTCAAATAGCCCTTGAGCAACACTTCCTCTTTTTTTCCCGTATGCAATCAATTCATCCAGATTAGAGAACGCATGGATGACGATCATTAAACCAATCAAACACAGAAAACAAACGACCATTACACGAATAAAGAGAAACAGGATGTAGCGATCAACTCGGGTCATATCGTTGGAATAGCAGAATTGAGTAAATCACGTCAAATGAAATGTTGAATTGCTAGCCCATTTATCGAGTAGAGTTAGCCATTCGCCGATGGGCACATTGCCGCATAGCAAAAAGGCTCGGTCGATCTGGTAAAGATCGGAAATGACAGGACTTTCGAGGAGAGGCTGTGAATTAATTAAGCGCGAGACGAATAAGGGGAATGATTTAGCCCTTTCGACTCGTTCCGCACGCTACCGCCGCGGAGCGACGGGCGACACTGAAAAAATCACAGCTTCGGAGCGAAAGTCGACTATCGGATGCATCGGTTGGTCGACGTCGTAGCGAATGCGAAGCTTAGCGATTAACGTCGCTTTTGAAGAGGTTTGAAAGTCGGACTTTGGCTTTCTCGACG
>JANOAI010000077.1:0-6299 GCA_031411055.1 Pirellulaceae bacterium | reverse complement strand
CGAACAGGCCAATCAGAACGAGCACTTGGTAACTATGAGTCTGGACTAAAAATCCGCGAAAAAATGTTGGCCGACGATCCACAGGATATGCTCGTCCAGCGGGACGTCTCCGTCTCGCACATTAAGGTTGGTGATGTCGCTCGACAATTGACTCAGTTGCAGGATGCGTTGACGCACTACGAATCGGGGTTAAAGATCAGCCTTCAGCTTATCGCGGTCGATCCACTCGATGCGCAGGCTCAACGTGACGTTTCCGTCTTACACGATCGGATTGGAAATGTTCTTCTCCAAAAAAGGCAACCCAAAGAGGCCCTTGAACACTACGAATCGGGACTACAGATTGCCGAAAAGCTCGCCAATGCGGATTCTCGGGACGCGCAAGCCAAACGCGACCTGGGAATCTCTCACGATATGCTTGGAAAGGTTCTCCTTCAATTGGCCCAATCCCAAGAGGCGATGAAGCACTACCGCATGGGCTTGGAGATCAATGAACAAATCGCGAACGATGACCCAAGCAATGCGCAAGCTCATCGCGACCTATCGATTTCATACAACAATCTTGGAGATGTCCTTCTGCAACTCAATAAGCCAGAGGAAGCACGCGTTCACTACGATATGGGTTTGAAGATCATCGAGAAACTCGCTGATGCCGATCAAAGCGATACTCAGTCGCAACGCGACCTGTCCGTATCGCACGAAAGGCTCGGTGATCTTCTACGGCAAATGGGGCAGTTAGACGAGTCAATTATCCACTACGAATTCGGACTAAAAATCACCGAAAAGTTAGCTGAATTGGATCCGAACGACGCGAGAGCCCAGCGCGAACTTATGATTGGCAATTACAAGCTTGGAGGTTACTACCTCAAAGCTTTGAAAAACGAGAATGCAAAGGAAAGATTTCAGGCGGGAATGGATACGCTGGAACGGATGAGCGCGAGAGGACAAAACGTTGAACAATGTGAACTCGAAAAAGCACTTCTGCATCAAATGATGGAGAAATGCCAAACCGTACCAGAGGAAGCCAAGTAAACCTATCAACGTAAATTTCCAATACGATGCGATAAAATCCAGTCCTTTGATTGATTCCAGAAAGACCTCACTGCCTAATCCCGAAGCTACCGATTCGCGTATTTTTCTTCGGCATTCGCGAACCGTCGCCGCTGCTTGCTTGCAATTTTACTTGGATTCCCATTAGCATATAGACTCCTCGTTTTTTCCGGCCCCACGTCGGAGAACCCTTTCCTTCCCACCAACTTTAGAACAGAGGCTCTTCGATGCATACACATGTTGCACGTCGCGATTTCTTAAAAGCGACTTCCGTTGCCGGATCGGCGTTGGCTCTTTCAGCCTTACACTACCAGCGCGTCTACGGTGCGACGGAACGGTTGCGAGTGGCAAGTTTCGGATGCGGCGGCAAAGGCTGGAGCGACCTAACGTCGGTCGCGAAGAGTCCGGCGGTCGATGTGGTCGCGTTGTGTGATATCGATTCGTCAAAAGACCATCTTGGGCGTGCATCGGAAACGTATCCGGCCGCGAAAACATTTGCCGACTGGCGAATGCTGCTTGATGAGTCAAAAACCTTTGATGCAGCCATCGTTTCAACGCCCGACTTTATGCACGCTCCGATTGCGTTGCCCGTGATGGAGCTTGGCAAGCATCTCTATTGCCAGAAACCGTTGACCCACACGGTTTTCGAGGCCAGGCAAATGCAACTGGCGGCCAAACGCTATAACGTGGTCACACAGATGGGGAATCAGATTCATTCGAACACAGTCTATCGAACAGCCGTTGCATGGGTCCAACAAGGAAAGATTGGTGAAGCCAAGGAAGTGCATTCTTGGCAGGGAGGTGCGCCCAAATGGCGTGTCGCGTCGGATCGTCCAGACGGTGCGGACCCGATTCCGAGCCATGTGCGTTGGGACCTTTGGCAAGGCGTAGCTGGTGAACGTCCATTCAAAGTGGGGATGTACCATCCGTTCAATTGGCGGACGTGGCGAGAGTTTGGAACCGGACAACTCGGAGACTTTGGTTGTCATATTCTGGATCCGGTATTCACAGCCCTCAAATTAACTGCACCGCAAAGTTTTTGGGCAATCGCACCGGCAATCAATCAAGAAGTTTGGACCGATTCATGCACCGTACGTTACATCTTTCCAAAGACAGAACTTACACAAGGTCCGACGATTCCGGTAACTTGGTACGACGCGGTTGGCGCACGACCGCCACGCGATCTCTTTAGTGACATCCCCATCGGATATAATCTGCCAGGTGCGGGTTCTGTCATCGTCGGAACCAAGGGCTCAATCGTGATTCCACATGTTGGACCACCCAAGCTTTTTCCGGAAGACAAATTTCCTTCCGATTCGTTAGAAACGGTTGAGAGCCTTGACCATTACGTTCAATGGGCCGATGCAGCTCGTGGCGTCGGCAAAACCACGGACCATTTCGACTATGCTGTTCCTCTTACGGAAACGGTTTTGCTTGGTACGGTTGCTGTTCGTCAACCCGGCACGACGCTGGTATGGGATTCTACGAAACTTGCCATTACTAACTCGGAATCCTCCCATGCCATGCTCACCAAGCCGTACCGAAAAGGCTGGGAGCCAAAATGGCTGCGTTAGACCTGGTAATTTAGGAGCTCTACGTCGCCTTTGCTAGATGAACCGAATGTTCTGAGGATTCGGGTCGTTTCGGTTCGATCATTTATGCTGTTCGCGGAAACTAATCCGCGTTGTAGACGAATGACTCGAGGATGCAAGATGTCGACTGTTCCTAGATCACTGGTTCTTTTACGCCGGATTGCACGCTCCGCTTGTTTTGCCACCTTGGGTTTTGGCACGCATTTGAGCATTGTTTGTGCATCGGATTGCAACTCATGCGATGAGGCCAATTGTTATTGTCGCACACTCGTTATCGATTTGCCCACTGCTCCATGCTTGGGCAATGGCTTGTTTGATCACTTCAATCGCTTTGCAGATCAGTTCAGTAAAAACAAGACGGCCTGCCGAGCTTGCGACGCGAATTCGTGCGACGGAAACTGTAGCTGCCAGAGTGTATCGAATCAGTTAATGCCCAACTATTCCGCCAGGACTGAAAGCGACTATCAAAACGTTTCGCGCTATCAGCCTCCGATGGAAACACCATCGTTGCCGTTGACTCCAATGCCAATGCCGATGCCGAACGCAGCGCCATCAATTGACAACAGCATAAAATCGGTCCCCAAGGCTGGCAATCCATTCACGGATGAAGCCCGATCCAAACCGAAACGTTCCCATCTTCCATCGTCTATCGGTCATGAAGAAGTTCACGTGATGAAGATGAACAGTCGACTTGCTGAGCTCATGAATCCGTCGCGAAGTAAGGCCATTGCTAAGAAGCCGGAGCTAATGGATGAACCGAGCGTTATTACTGTTGGTGGCACTCTGCCGGCCGAAACCCAGTTCGCACGATAGCGGCCTTAACGCCTTACGGAATGACTAGGTAACTTATCTAGTCATAACTTACGCTAGCACTGAGATGGACATCCCGCAGTCCATTTCAGTGCTGGCGTTTCTTCGATTGGTGGCGACGTGGTTCGCTCACAATATCCCAACCGCCAATGGATGAGTTCCTGGTCATCACTACTCCCAATTAGCTTCGGCTGAAGCAACTTCGTCCCGTGCATTGGTTGACAACGGCAGCGTGTTCCCATTCAGGATTCTTGACAGCAAGCCTCTTTTTCTTTATGATCCACGAATGTAGCCTTGGCTACATTTTGGGTTCGTCTCCCTCTTTCACTGACTATTCCCGATCCCTTGGGAAACGAGGTTTTGTTTTAATGAGCATACGTGAGATCCGTTTCCGTTCGTCTCGTTATGGACTTTTAATAGCAGGTTACGTGCTCGCTATTGGAATGGGTGGTTGTGATTCAGCGATTTCAAAACCTGATTCCGATGGTGAAAAACGGGGTGACGCCAAGACGCGGGTGTATCCTATTTCGGTCGCTTGTACCGTTGGCATGGTGGCTGACTTGGTTCGCGAAGTCGGGGGAGAGCAGGTTGCAGTCAAGCAATTGATGGGCTCAGGAGTCGATCCGCACCTCTATAAAACAACACGCGATGATGTGCTGACTTTGCAAGCGTCGGATTTGATCTTTTACTCGGGGCTTCTTCTTGAAGGCAAAATGACAGATACTTTTGTCAAAATCTCCCGCACGAAGCCGGTTTTCGCGGTTACGGAGCTCATCAATAGCGATGCACTCCTTGAACCGGAAGATTTTGGCGGGCATGTCGATCCCCATGTTTGGATGGATGTTTCAGCGTGGAGCGTTTGTGTCGACACGATTGCTACAGCCTTGAGTGAATTTGATCCACAGCACTCGAACGAATATGGGGAGCGCGGTGCGCGTTATCGAAAGAAGCTAGAAGCATTGCATGCGTATGGAAAGAAATCGATCGAGTCGATTCCGAAGGACAGTCGCATACTCATAACATCGCATGACGCGTTCAACTATCTCGGTCGAGCCTACGGGATGGAGGTCATCGGAATCCAAGGAATTTCTACCGAATCCGAAGCAGGACTTCAACAGATCAATGCACTTGTCGATTTGCTCGTGCAGCGGAATGTTCAAGCCGTCTTCGTTGAGAGTAGCGTCTCGGAAAAGAGTATCCAGTCGTTAATCGACGGAGCCGCGTCTCGTAAGCATCGTGTCATTATTGGAGGCAAGCTCTACTCGGACGCGATGGGCAATAGTGGGACTTACGAAGGGACGTATGAAGGGATGCTTGACCACAACTTTACAATCATCACGCGAGCTTTAGGTGGACAAGCTCCCGAGCGTGGACTCCAGGGACGCTTATCTCTTTCGGAACACTAGTTCATGCCGCCAAAAACTGAAGTTCCCTTGAGCGTAACGGATCTAACGGTTGCCTATCAACGCAAACCCGTTATCTGGGATATCGAGTTTGATATTCCGCAAGGCTCACTCGTCGGTGTGGTTGGGCCGAACGGAGCCGGGAAAAGCACATTGCTGAAAGCGATTATGGACTTGGTCCCGACGGTTTCGGGACGTGTCTCCATTTTTGGTAACAGCTATCGGAATCAACGCCAGCGAGTAGGTTACGTTCCACAGCGAGAAAGCGTCGATTGGGATTTCCCCGTCGATGTACTCGATGTCGTGACGATGGGCCGTTATCGTTCGATTGGCTGGTGCCGTCCTGTTCGCAATCAAGACAAACAGCTCGCGATGACCGCTCTCGAACGCGTTGGATTAGCTGATTTAGCCAAGCGTCAGATCAGCCAACTTTCTGGTGGTCAGCAGCAGCGAACCTTTTTGGCGCGGGCGCTCGTTCAAGATGCCGATCTGTATCTTATGGACGAGCCCTTTGCAGCCGTCGATGCCGCGACCGAGAAAGCGATTATTGAGATCTTGAAACAAATGCAGGCGATGGGAAAAACGGCGCTTGTCATTCATCACGATATCCAAACCGTAAGGGAATACTTTGACTACGTTATCCTAATCAATATGCGGATTGTGGCGCACGGTCCAACCGAGGACGTTTTTACACAAAGCAATCTTCAAAAAACGTATGGTGGCCGGCTAACGCTGCTCGATCAAGCAACCGAAGCATTGCGACGCAAAGAGAGGTCCATGCGATGATGGGAGGCTTGGATCTCAGCGCGCTTTTCCGAGTCCTCTCGCTTCAAGACTATAACACGCGCGTCGTCATGCTGGGTACGACCGGGTTGGGGATTGCTTCCGGACTCATCGGATGCTTTACACTGTTAAGGCGACGAGCCTTGATGGGAGATGCACTGGCGCATGCTACGCTCCCCGGAATCGGGCTAGCTTTCATCATTGGAAATCATTTCGGTGGGCAAGGTAAATCGTTAGTCACGCTCTTAATCGGCGCTGCGACGAGCGGATTGCTCGGCGTCGCGGCGATCGCCTATTTGCGAAATGCGGTTCGACTGAGAGAAGACGCGGCGCTCGGAATAGTGTTAAGCGTTTTCTTTGGCGCCGGGGTCGCTTTGCTGAGCATCATTCAGCAAATTCCAAATGGCAGTGCGTCGGGACTTGAATCATTCATCTACGGAAAAACGGCATCGATGATTTCCTTCGATGCTTGGCTAATTCTTGCGATCGCCGGTATTTGTATTGTTGCATCGATCCTGTTTTTCAAAGAGTGGAAATTGCTTTGCTTTGACGAAGGGTTCGCAAGTTCGCGAGGCTATCCGACCATGTTGCTCGATGCCATTTTAATGGCGACGGTTGTGCTTGTAACAATCGTCGGTCTGCAGGCGGTGGGGCTGGTTTTGAT
>JANOAI010000076.1:0-13678 GCA_031411055.1 Pirellulaceae bacterium | reverse complement strand
GGTGGGTCTCGAAGACTCGACCCACCCTACGAAATCTTCCATCTGATGGCTTCGCAATTGAGAGGGCAAGGTCATGGCTATCGACTCCCACGGTTTCGCAACGGGTTTTAAAACTGAAAACTGAAAACTGAACTACTTACTCAACGAGGTAATCATCGTGATCATCGGCAAGAACAAAGAAACAACGATAAAGCCGACGGCGACACCGAGGAAAACAATGAGCAATGGCTCGATCAGCTTGGTTAAACCTTCGGTCATCACTTTGACTTCTTCGTCGTAGTTGTCGGCAACTTTGTAGAGCATCGTGTCGAGCTCGCCCGTTTCTTCACCGACGTCGACCATGTTCACGACCAAATCATCGATCACGCGCGTTCGCGATTTCATGTACCACAGGCCCAGTGAAATCACACTGCCGATCGCAATGACCTTGAGCGACATATCGATCATGGCATCGTTGGTGGCTGGCCCGGCTTTGACACCGGCAGCGGCGGCGGCGGAGGCTTTTTTACCGCCAGCGCTGACGTTTCTTCCGGAGGTTAAGGCAACCGAGAGCATCATCACGCCAGGGAAGGAGCCCATCAAACACCAAAAAAAAGCAGCCATGGGATGCATCCCCAAAACCGAATAATCCTTCATCGGTTTCGAAATCTGCTCCCCTTCCCGGATGGCGTCGATAACCTTGTTATAAATCTTTTCGAAGACCGCGTTGTTCGATGTCTCGCGAGTAATGTTCAAACCTTCGAGGATAGGAACACCGCTCGTCACGAGTGTCCCGAGCGTTCGCGTCGTACGGGCGAGGATATTCTTTTCGATCAAGCCACCGAAGATCGGAACCTTGAGCATGTACTGATCGAAGCCCATTCTTCCATGCGTAAATTTCTTGCTGAGTTTTACAATCAAAAAATAGACAACGGGGATCAAGACGAGCAAGAAACCGTAATTCACGACGTAACCGCTCATCGCGATCAAGAGCTGGGTTACGGCCGGGAGCTCAATTTCCATTTCGCGGAAGAGCTTTTCGAAGGTTGGGACGATAAAGGCCATAATCCCAGCCAGGATGAGAATCGCTACGATGACGACGACGACCGGGTAGATCATCGCACCTTTGACTTGACGCTTGAGCGATTCCGATGATTCCAGGAACTCGGAAAGACGTTTAAGAATCGCTTCAAGCGCACCACCGGCTTCGCCAGCTTTCACCATATTGACATAGAGTCGGCTGAAGATCTTCGGGCACTTGGCAAGACCTTCGGAAAGTGTCGAACCGGTTTCAATCTCATCGCAAACGTCCATGAGGGCGTTTTTGAGTTTGCCCGGTTTTGCATTGTTCTCGAGGATTTTGAGACTGCGGAGGATCGGAAGTCCTGCGTCCTGAAGAATGGAAAGTTGGCGAGTAAAGGTCGCCACATGGCTGCTTTTGGCCCCTCCCATCGCAAACGAACGCTTCTTTTGAGACCCCTTCTTCTTAGCGGCGGCCGCCTTCTTGAGGGAAATTTTGGTAACGAAGTAGCCCATCTGACGTATGGTCGTTTGAGCTTCTTCTTCACTTGGAGCTTCGATCTCATCCTTGATCTCCTGGCCCGTGCGGTCCATTGCTTCAAATTTGTACCAAGGCATGATCGGGAAATCCTGAAAAAGGCTTAAGGGGCAAGGCTAAAGGCTAAAGACTAAAGACGCAGGGAAGAGGTTTATTAAAGGTGAAAGATTTGGGGTGAAAAATGGGAGACGAGGATTCAGTTTTTGGTTGTGCCATTTCAAACTTCAAAATTCAAACTTCTATCATCCATCGTGGACGGTTTCACGAACAATTTCGTCGAGCGTGGTCAGTCCTTGATAGGCAAAATTCAGTCCGTAATCACGAAGCGGGATCATGCCAGCTTTGATGGCCTCGACCCTGAGCTCGTCGGTCGCGACGTTCCGAAGGATCATGTCTCGCATCGTATCATTCATAATCAGTAGCTCGAACAAGCCGAGCCGACCCTTGTAACCGGTGTTGTTGCAGGTATCGCAGCCAGCGCCGCGGAAAAACTTTTTGTCTTGTAAGAGTTCGATTGGGATGCCAACTTCCAACATCAAATCGTTGGACGGAACCGTCTCCTCTCGACATTTTACGCAGATGCGTCGAACAAGGCGCTGCGCGAGAATTGCTTCGACGGTGGCCGTGATCAAATACGTCGGGATCCCCATATCCTTCAGACGCGTCACCGTACTTGGTGAATCGTTGGTATGCAGGGTGCTGAAGACAAGGTGACCGGTCAGCGAGGCTTGAATCGCGATTTCGGCTGTTTCCAGGTCTCGAATTTCGCCCACCAGAATAATGTCGGGATCCTGACGAAGAATGGCGCGGAGACAAGACGCAAAGGTAACGCCGATCGCGTGGTCGATCGGAATCTGAACGATCCCATCAATATCGTATTCAACCGGGTCTTCCGTCGTGACAATCTTGTCTTCGATGCAGTTCATCTCGGACAGGGCGGAATACAAGGTCGTGGTTTTGCCGGATCCCGTCGGCCCCGTCACCAAGACGATCCCATTGGGACGATGCATGACTTTGCGAAATTCGGTCATGGTATGCGCGTCCATCCCGACCTTATCCAGCGAGAGCGATACGACCGTTCGGTCGAGGACTCGCATAACGACACTTTCGCCGAACATGGTCGGCAGAACACTGACTCGCAAGTCGATAGGATGGCCACCCACCATCAGTTCAATACGACCGTCTTGTGGCATCCGGCGTTCCGCGATGTCGAGGTTGGCCATGACTTTGATGCGCGTCGTGATGGCAAATGCAAGATGGCGCGGAGGAGGAACCATCTCGTACAGGACCCCTTCGGCTTTGATGCGAATCTTGAATTCGTCTTCGAACGGCTCCATATGGATGTCGGAAGCATGATCCTTGATCGCCATTAGCAGGACCATGTTCAGGAGTTTGCGAACGGGAACACTATCGGCTAGGGCTTCCGCACCGGTAAGATCGAAGGGGCCGTCGGCGCCGAGGGCTCGCGCAGCTTCCGCAAGTTCTTCGTCGTTTGCGAGCGAAGCGACTAGCTTTTCAACACTTTCGCTCTCTGAAGAATAATAGCGTTCGATCGTGGCGATGATTTCACGTTCGGTCGCGACAACCATCTCAATTTCAAAACCAAGAAACGTCCGAAGTTCGTCTTGGATCGAAAGGTTTTGCGGATCGCAGGTCGCGACTGTCAGGCGATTGTGTTCGAACTTGACCGGTACCACGCGATACAACTGTGCCATCGACTCGGTCAGCTTGTCGAGCAAGTCTTTTCCGAGGTTCATTTCGCTGAGCGTGACCACCCGCATCCCTTGCTGTTCCGCCAGGGCTTGCGCAAGCTGCTCATCTGTAATGAGAGCCATGTCTTCGGCGAGCTTACCCAATAGGGCTCCCGGTTGCTGCTGTTGTTCTTCCAGCAACAATTGGAGTTGGTCGTCGGTGATAAAACCCAAGTCGACCAAAATCTGGCCAATGCGACGGACGGCCATAAGTTTAAAAAGCTCCGAAAACTATGAGACTTGAAAAATGAAAAATGGGACCTGAATGTTATCCCTCGTGATCGAATTCCTCGGTCGCACCTTCGTCCCCCATCCCGCGACGAAAGTTCACGATTCGCTTCGCAAGGTCGTCGGGCCGATGGGATTTGGCGAGCACATCTTCGATAGTCACTTTGCCATCACGGAACAAACCAAACAAAGCGTCGTCCATGAGGTTCATGCCGAACTTAGCGCCGGTCTGAATGGCGGAACTGATACGGAAGGTCTTGTTCTCACGAATCAAATTAGCAATACCAGGCGTAACGACGAGGATTTCATAAGCTGCACAGCGACCACCGCCGATTCTCGGGAGCAGCGTTTGCGCCACAACGCCGATGAGCGTTGAACTCAATTGCGTTCGAACTTGGTCTTGAAGGTTACCCGGGAACGCGTCGATGATTCGGTTGACCGTGCCTTGAGCACTGTTCGTGTGAAGGGTACCGAAGACGATGTGACCTGTTTCGGCGGCGCTAATGGCTGCCTGAATGGTTTCCAAGTCGCGCATTTCACCCACCAGAATACAGTCCGGGTCTTGACGCAACGCACGACGAATCGCCTCCGAAAAACTCGGGACGTCGACACCCACTTCACGTTGATTGATGGTGGATTTCTTGTGCTCGTGATAAAACTCGATCGGATCCTCGATCGTGATAATATGGTGATCGTGTTGTTCGTTAAGATAATTGATCAAACTCGCCAGAGTCGTGCTCTTCCCGGATCCGGTCGGACCGGTCACCAGCATCAGCCCGCGCGGCCGCTCGACCATCTTGATGACCGACTCTGGCAACCCAAGTTGCTCGGGAGTCAGCTTGTCGTTCGGAATCTGGCGTAACACCATCGAAATGTTGCCGCGCTGTTTAAAAATAGAGACACGAAAGCGGGCCAGGGTTCCAAAAGCAAAGCCAAAGTCGGAACTCCCCGTTTCCTGCAGTTCACGCTGGCATCGCTCGGGAGCAATGCTCTTCATCAGTTGCATTGCGTCGTCCGGTTCGAGAGTTTTCGTTTCGAGCTTCCTCATTCGACCATGCAGTCGAAAGACAGGAGGCTGTCCAACGACGATATGAATGTCGCTGGCCCCCTGCTTGACGGCAGCGGAAAGAAGTTTGTCGATGAGAACGGTAGCCATGGAGTCTTTTGGGGTTTAAGAGGGTTTAGATAAGCATTTCGTATAATGAGCGATTGCGACCGATCGCGCCTGCGCATCCGACAACGAACCTGAAAAGGTTCCAACTAGGCGACACTTGATGCGAGTGCCGGTTGGTTGGGGCCTTTTAGGTTTGACGGGAAGGTGTTCTTCGAAGCACTCATCTTAGGGATAAAATGAAATGCAACGTTGTACTACCACCGTATCCGCTGATTCGGAGCGATTAAGTTTTTCGGCTATGGGGGACTAGGTGGCGAGGGGAGTTTTGGGGCTCCCCTCGCCGTGATTTCGACTTGATGGATGAAAAGTTGCTTTGTCAGAGCCTGATAAGATCACTGGCAAGCTTCGTTGAGACCCCTTGGAGAAGTGGGAAAAGCAGCCAGATGATGACGGGGAAGCGTCGCAATTTCGCGGGTCGCTTATATCTATCTTATTCACAACCAAGACCACTTGCTGCCCCTAGACCAAAAAGGCCCCCCACTTTTAGGAGTATTCGTTTTCCGTACCGGACATCCTAAAACACAATTCTCCCGCGTTAGTGTTCGTACGAACAGCTCTTACCCCCAACCCCTCCCCCCATCGTTCGACATGGAATCCGTTGGATTCAGCTTGATTGCAGCCAACACTTGGCCGGAAAACGCGGTGGTGAACGCCGACTCCGGTTCTAACGAGCCCCGGACGCGTACTCGGCAATGAGAGTATTCATAGCCAAGGTCTCCTGCTCGGTTCGTTTGGCGGTCCGGTAGACCTCGTCGAGGGTCGTGATTCCGTTCATGACTTTCCGAATTCCATCGCAGTAAAGTGTTGTCATGCCTTGGTTTATGGCTTGAGTTCGAAGCACGGTATCCGAGACACCCTTGAACATCAACTCGCGAATTTTTCCGTTCACCACCATCAACTCATAGATGCCAATACGGCCTCGATACCCCTTCTTCTGACAGTAGGGGCAGCCCTTGCCTTTGGCAAATTTCCCATGCTTGGCCATTTCGGGGGGTATGCCTGCGTCGATCAGTTGAGCTTCGCTGAGGGTGATCGACTGCTTGCATCGAGTGCAGATTTTTCGGACGAGCCGCTGTGCCAAGACGGCGATCACGCTGCTCGCGACCATGTAAGCCGGAACACCCATATCTGTCATACGAGTGACTGCACTGGGCGCATCGTTCGTATGCAGAGTACTGAAAACCAAGTGTCCAGTCAGTGAGGCCTGAATTCCCATCTGGGCCGTTTCCGTATCGCGCATTTCTCCGACCAGGATAACATTAGGAGCTTGACGAAGCATAGCGCGGATAATGCGAGCGAAGTCGAGTCCGATGTTGTGCCGAACTTCGCATTGGTTGATCCCGGGTAGGTAGTACTCGACCGGATCCTCGGCCGTGATGATTTTTCTGTCTGGGCGATTGAGGGCGTTTAGGGAAGCATAAAGGGTTGTGGTCTTTCCGGAGCCGGTCGGTCCGGTAACGAGCAGAATCCCATTCGGCCGCCTGATGAGATTAGTAAAGATCTTGAAATCGCGGTCGGAGAGGCCAAGCTGTTTGACCCCGACCTTGATGTTGTCTTTGTCCAAAAGCCGCATGACGGCTGACTGGCCATGGTTGGTTGGAATGATGCTGACGCGCAGATCCATTTCCTTTTCGCCGACCGTAATCTTAATTCGACCGTCCTGGGGACGCCTTCGTTCGGCGATATCCATTTTGGCCAAAATCTTGATGCGGGACATAATCGCCCCAAGCAACCGTCTGGGGGGGCTATCTCGTTCGACCAGCGCTCCGTCAATTCGGTACCGAATTCGGACTCGGTCTTCAAACGGCTCGACATGGATATCGGAAGCACGAAGCTGGACAGCCTCGTCAATCATGTAATGGACAAGCCGGACGACGGGAGCACTGTCGTCATCCATCTGCTCCTCTTTGGTGAGCTTATCCTGTTCCGTTTCGGTAAAGTCGATTTGGGTGTCGGTAAACTCTTGGAGCATCGAGTCAGCCGATTCCCCTTCCGTTTGGCCGTAATAACGATTGATCGCTTCCTGAATATGCTCCTTGGGAGCTAATGCGACTTCGACGGTCCGGTTCAGGATAAAACGAAGGTTAGCGATCGTATCGATATCAAATGGGTCGGACACGAGGACTCGGATCGCGTTATCCGTTTCCTCGAACGGAATCACTTTATTTTCTCGAGCGACCGATTCGGGGACGAGTTGGATCACTTCGTCGGGAATTTTGATGTTCGCGAGGTCGATGTACTCGAATTTATTGAACTCGGCGAGGGCTCTCGTAACCTCCTCCGGAGACGCATATTGAAGCTCGACCAAGCAATCGCCCATCGAGCGATCTTGCTTTTTGGCCATGCTCGCAGCTTCGACCAGCTGTTCCTTGCTTACGATTCCACGAGAGATAAGGAGATCCGTAAAGTCTCGCATTGGTCGATTCATGCTGGTTTTTATTGGGGAGACCGGTTGCCGCGATGAAGAGAGAATAGATTGTCAATTATATCTTAGCCCACCGAAAGAGCCCTCGCTATTTTGTGGGATAATGCCGAAAACAAGGGGGCACCAGAAAAATCGCTGCCGAAAGCGGGACGATCTCCCAGCCGATTTCGCTGTCTCATAAATCGACTAGTGCATTTGGCTTAACCGGACAGCGCTACTTTGGATCCGCCGAACGGCGTTAGCCCAATGCCATCTACTTTCACCCTCCCGCGAAGAGCGGGAGGGTCGATGGCTAGGTACGAGCCAGCGGGGAGGGTGAGATTTCGAGTGTTTCGTGACCATATTCCCTCCCCTCGTCGTCGTTCCTCCTCCTCGACCCTCCCAAAAGGGAGGGTGAAGTTAAGAAAGTAGAATTATCGCTACGTTGGCTTAGCAACTCGCATTATTTGCTATGCCGAACGATAAAAAGGGCATACGCGACGGGGTTCATAAGTTCTGTGTCGCCCAGCCCGGCAGCTTTGAGACGCACACTACGATGCATGGCTGGAGAGCGTCGTGGGGCCGCTGCGAAGCTGGAACCTTGATCGTTGGGGTCGGTTTCGCTTCGGATTCGAACCGCGCTCGCTGCTCCCGATGCCTGGCTCTCGACGTTCCCCAAACTGGCTTCTTGAATGAAGCGAAGCTCTTCGACCATCGATTGAATCGGTGGATCAAAGGCCAAATCGAATGAAAACTGAGGGAATTCGTCAATACGCTTCATGATTTCAATTAAAGCCTTGTCGAGCCGTTTGCCTCGGCCTTTCACGAAGATAAGGGAGACGGATTCATCGGGGCCAGCTCGGAGTTCACTAGGATTCACGGGAACGACGTCCGACAGCAAGGCTTTTCCGGCAGCCTCGGAAATCATCCGACTGCCGACCAGTTTCCGACGAACCATTTCATCGATATCGAGCTGACTCGCCCACGGAATGTCATTTCGCTCGAGAATTGCTTGAAGCGAATCGGTGTCGTGGACACCTTTCGGCAACGATACATCGATCACAAAAACAAAGGCCCCCGGAGCGGATGGCGATAACGCTTCAAACATTTTAAGCTGCTCTGGCGTCGGCTGAAGATTGGGAGCGACGCTAAAAGAAGCCCCCTCAGAAATCTCCTTTGGAGATCGATCCAAACCGAGAACTGCGGTCGAATTCTGAATGGAATTGGGTTGATTTCCTCGCTCGCGACCTAAAGCATTGGTCGCCAAAGCGTCCAACCGATCTGGCGGTAACGCTGGAGTTTGAGGCTCTTTGCCGCTCGATGCGGTCATGGACGGGGAAGGGTTCGTCTCATTCGCACTCTTCGCACGCGATTCGAGCTCGATCGTCGCCGCGTCTGTTTTCCCGGAAGGCTCCTGCATACTTAGAAGATGTTCTTCAGTCGGTGTATTCGATGGAACCAAAAAGGCACCGATCAGCAAACACGCGGCTGTTCCAAGCGCCAAAGCGCCGCGATAAAGCCACCGACGTCGCAAATGGCTAGGGGACAACGAATCCGAATCGCGATGGAGAGACTGAGGCTGGTTCGCTGGTTCGACATACAAGGATCGGTTTTGACGAGGAATCCAGGGAGCCACGCTCGAGTCTTCGACCAGGGCAGGGTCGCTTCGGGCCGCCAAAAGAACCCGTTCCGTAAAACTGCGAGTTAGTGGAACTGATGGTTTGACCAGATTCTTCAGGAGATTCTGGTTGGCTTTCCAGCTTGCCAGCCGCTCCGCCAAATCTGGCCGTTCGGACAAGCATTGCTCGAACCGAGCCGCTTCTTCGAGCGACAACTCTTGGTCCATATATCCGGCCAAAAGTGCATCAATTTCTTCGTCCGGCAAAAGCATAAAGAGGAGTATAGCTAGTATTTCACGGCATTTTCAGGCCCACAAGTTGTCGGACGGTGCTCCTGTCCCGAAAGTTCCCAGTCGGGACGGGAGAATAGTGACTTTCAGACGGAAAACTTCAGTCCAGCTTCAAAAAGATGAGTACTTGGCTCCCAAAACGAGTTTTCGGGCGCGAAGGTTTGAGTTTTTGGCCTGATCATTTCGAAATCCCGAGCGAGATTTGACGTGATGGTCACGGTGGTGAATTCCTTGAAGTAGCTGGAGCTTTGACTCCAAAGGGTAAGGACGGGACCAACGCGCAGCCATTTTTTAGGTGCCTGGCTGTCCGGTCGCTCACTTGACGCGATAGAGGATCGCCCGAAAATCGCCAGCCTATGGTGAAAGTCACATGGTCAAACAGTTTCTCTGCGAGTGCGATCCACGCTGCGTACTCGATGAGCGTCGAAGGCGAATCCGTTCATTCAAACCTGGTTGGTCTGCTTCCGTCGGCAAAGCGTCTCAATACTCTCATTATTGAATGGCTTGACTCAAACGCCCTTTCAGGGTGGCGATTGCTCGTTGGAATGGCCTCTTCGATTGCAAGCAACCGAAGCCTTGCCGAACAGTGGCTTCGGAGGTTTCGCCAACACGGCCCATCTTTCGATTCCCGTGCCTCTCAGCTAGCAGGCGCAATCGGAGACGTTGAAGCAGCGACGATGCTGATCTTCCCGAACATGCTTGAGCAAATAGAGCTTCGAAGTCGACCGATCCAGGATCAATGGCATGGTTATGGACGAGGTCTCATGGCCCACCTCCGCCGACTAACCGAAGAGAATTGGCTCGTCGAACAAGCCGAGGGAGTATTCCTTCAACCCGTGCAAGGAGGCGCAGGCTTCGCATTCAATACGATGAATCGGTTCGCGATCGAAGCCGTTCTCACCAATCCGTTACCTGAATTACCTGAAGTCGTTCGGGTAGCGTGGCTGGTCGCTCAACTCCAATCCGATTTGCCTGCCTACTCGGACGAGCTGGGGCCATTGCGAGCGCAGCCGGTCGCATCGCTTGCTTCCCTCGTGGCGACGCTTGCCGCAGCTGAAGTGCTTGAATTAAGTCGTTGTGATGAAGACACAATGCAATTAGCAATCGAACATTGGCAAATCGCAATCCCGAATGTCGAAGATGTTAGCTTAGCTTTAGTCCCCTGGTGGGAGACCTACTTGCAGACAAGGCCCACCTGGACCATCGCCCTCAAGGCTCTCGACAAAATGCTAAGCGGTAAATTCGGTAGCTAACGCAGTGTGCAGCGACTCAGTGTGCCGCAACCTCAAGCGTGCGTTCGGTAACGCATGTACCAGAGTAACGCAACCAGCGTCTTGGCATCTTCGATCTTGCCGTCTCGCAATAGCTGATCGACCTCGGACCAAGTAACGATTAGGTTGTCGATTTGTTCACCAATCTCGCGCTGGGGTTGGGTCGCTTTGAGGTCACTCGCAACAAAGAAGTGCATTTGCTCATCCAGAATTCCGGGGGACATCCGAAACGTATGCACGTGCTCAATCCGGGCCGCTTCGAAACCTGTTTCTTCGACGAGTTCGAGCGCAGCTGTTTCTAAGGGTGACTTTCCTTTATCAAGCGTCCCAGCCGGCAATTCCAGCAACCATCGATCGACGGCCACTCGGAACGTTCGAATTAAACAAACGCGATGCTCATCAACCAGCGGCAGAATGACGACTGCGCCTGGATGACGCACGACATGTCGCGGAAGCAAGCTTCCGTCTTCCAGCCGTTGATAAACTTCCTCGACGTCAAAGCGCCGAGCTTTAAAAACTGTCTTCACGTCTACCTCGAGTTTACTTCTTCTCTTGTTCTATTGCTTGCATCTCAGCGTGATACTGGTCAAGCAACGCGAGACCGGCCGGATGTCGATGATCGCGCATCCACGTTTCATACGAAATGATCTGCTTACCGCCAGGGAGTGGTTTGTTCCAAAGCAGTCCATCTCCATCAATATTGACTTCTGCATTACCATTACGCGACGTAGATCGAACGGTCACTTCCTTTTTATCCTTTTTGAATGGAAGCATGGTGTATTCATCGGAACGCACACCGAACTTTTCTACCTGCCAACCAGTCGCTTCCATAGCCTTCACGTATTGTTCGGCTAGATCAGACAAACGCGTTTGTTCCACAACGAATTCGATTTTCTTCTCTCTTGCATCATATTTGGCTGGCTTCGAAGCGTTCAGAATTGGGAAATCGACCGCTTCGATCCCGACAGCCTCACCATCGGCTTGCTTTTCTTCTTTGGGTTTCGCGAGTTGCCAGGAAGAGTTTTCGAGATCCTTCCCAACGCGAACAAGCGTGCGACCGTTTTTCATTTTCACCAAACCAATAACGATATCTTTCTGTCCTTGAAAGTAGGATAGCCATGCATGATCTTCTTTGAGGCTTCGTCCCGACTTCTTCGGGAGCCAACCTTGCGATTGCATTTCGGCATCATAAAAAGTTTGCGTCTCGCTTAAACTCATTGATGTCGTTGCGACCAGATGAGGCTCCTTCGCGTGTTCCAACTCGACAAAGCCTGAATCCTTTGGAATGGGCAACGAGTTTGTTGCCGGAAACGGGGTGTATTGAATGGTATAGCGATCGGGCGTGGCAGGAAACTTACCGATCGATACGCGCAATTCCATTCCGTTTTGAATGAATGTCATTGAGCGACTGTCGGGTTCTTCATTGTGCGAGGAATGCAATCGGGAGTAACCTGTCCAACCTGCTGCGAACAGCTTTCTGAACAACTGCGTTTCAATCTCAAGCAAAGTGGCTTTGGATTCGTAATGGACTAAATGCTCCGATTGGTACGTAATTTTCGTAGTCGCCCCATCGACGATTGGAGTCCATCGCATGTCGTAACTACCGCTGTGATTGACATTAATGCTGGTCCCAGTTCCACCAGCATCATAAAACGATGCGGAGAGGATAGATCCGTTCTTGCGAAACTCGATCGCGTAGGGATTCGCCGCCGACCCAGTTTGCTCCATCCACCCCCTTTTTCCGAGATGGTACCGATAGAAGAGTTTGGCATCGTCGATACTCGCTGCAGCGGTGTAATTCAAATTTGATTCCATCCCCGTCGAAGCTTTGCTCCCTGGAATGATTGGAAACGTTCGCAAATCAATCACGTTCGTCATTTGCGACATTAACGGCGGAATATGTTGGCTCAGGTCGGGCCCAACGATAGGTTTATGAAGTGGTTGCAATCCGTACTTCGCCCCCGCTGGGGCTGTCGCCCAAATTCGCGTTTGGCCAAAATCGGTTGCAACCACTAAGAGCTCCGGCTCTTTCAGCCATTGCAGCCCGACAATCTCCGAGCCCTCACAATCGATGACCTGAGCTATTCTTCGGTTTTCTAAATCCCACAAACGAATAGTTGAACCATTGACGGTCGCCAGCGATTTTCCGTCCGGCGAAAACGCGACGAGTTCTTCGTTCGCAAAACGTCCAACAATCGTCCCGGCTGCTGTCAAATCGTCCGTCCATAACTGAAGTAGCTCGTCCGTAGAGGTGACTGTCGTTTTACCATCATCGGAACGAGCAACTGTTTTGTGATAACGTCCCGACGGAACATCTTTCTCGAACGATCCATCTTGGGTCCGCATGACCATCGCTTTTTCGCCAAAAACCAGCAACGAACCCATTTTGAGATACTCAATTTGCGAGACACTATTCGAATGGACCTTAAACTTGTTCTTAGGTTCTAGTTTGTCGGCCGACCAAATCGAAACTTCATTGTCGAACGAGATGGTTGCAATCTCTTGCGAGTCGGGTGAGATCGCAATGTCGATGATATCGTTTGAATAAAGCTTCTTCGAAATGATTTCTGTACGATCATCAAGATTCCAGATGGTCATCGTTCCTTCCGAATCTCCAACCACCAACATCTTACCGTCCAAAGAGACAGCCATTGATTTGACGAAAAGTTCATTGCCCTTGCGACTGTAGTCGAGAAAGACATGGTCGGGTTCTTCGGCATCAACCGACCACAATGCAACTTTATTGCCAGCCAAGATGTAAGACTTACCATGCTTGGTTTGTGCCGTGCAAGTGACTAGTCCCGCCATCGGCCATTCTTTGAATTTGAGTAACTCCATTTTCTGGTACTCAGGCCAAGCCCAGGCTTTTTCTTGGTCGGCGGTGAGCTTTGCGACCGGCACGATCAGCTTGGGTTCAGTGTTCGATTCAACGACAGGCGTCGATTCTTTCTCGCTGTTTGATTTTGAAATCTCCTTCGTTTCGAATTCGGTAGATGCCCTTACTTCGGCCGTAAGCTGAGTGTCTGCGACTGCCGAGTTGACTACTTTTTCGTCGACGGTCGGATTTAAAGGATCCTTGACGGGATCGCTTGATACAGCCTCCGCCCCAGACGGTTTATTGGATACAGATGGCTTTTCTTCGCAACCAACCACGACGAAAAGAATCAGAAGGAGAAGAAACACAGAAGAGCCTTTTGACCGATGAAACGGATTTAATAAGCGACAAAATCGCCCATTCAAAAACTCATTGAACTTTTTCACGATGACTACACCCTTTTCGGAAAGACTCTGGTTGGTTAGCAGCACTTTGGATCAGCCGAAAGGCGTTAGCCCAATGCCATCTACTTTAGAGCATTTTCATTTTTCATATAGCCATTCGGAAAACGGGGTCAGGTACCAAAAGT
>JANOAI010000075.1:0-4131 GCA_031411055.1 Pirellulaceae bacterium | reverse complement strand
TCTGGCTTATCTCATTTATGCTCATTTGCTTGCAAACCCAATTGTTTCCGCTTTCAAAATCCGCTACGGCGTTGCCCAAAGGGAGGGTGAAGGTTGGGAGGGTGAAGATGTGTAGAGACCAATGCGCAAGCGGGAGAGGTTACAAATTCCATGTAAATCCATTGGTTCTAAGCGGCACGACCTCGAAATAGCGGAAACACGCAGAATGGGCAGCTCGGATGCTTCCTTCATCCGCCCGATGGATCGATTGTGAGACGTTTGCGAGACTTTATATCCCGTTGCAATGCGTTGGGCCCAATTCGTGTTCGATTGCCTTGCCCTGGCTAGCCGACAGATTAACCTAATACCATTATTTCGTGGTGCCCTTCGTCCTTCCTTTGCCTTTTTACATCTGCTCATGATCGATCAAGGCAAAAAGAACATTCTCGGTGTCTGGGTCGATGCCGTCGACTATGACGCTGCCGTGGATCGGTTTATCCAAGCTGCGAAAGAAGGACGAAAATACACGACGACCGCGTTAGCCGTCCATGGTGTGATGACTGGTGCTTTCGATGAAATCCATCGGCATCGCCTCAACCATCTCGATATGATTGTTCCGGATGGGATGCCCGTTCGTTGGGCTTTAAATCTGATCCACAAGGCAAAGTTGCCTGACCGCGTGTATGGCCCGGAACTCATGCTGCGTTGTTGCGAAGCTGCCGCAGAAAATGGGTTACCAGTGTACTTTTTCGGGACGACCTCCGGAACGCTGTCGGAGTTGACATCCAATCTCATGGAGCGTTTCCCGAAATTGATCGTGGCCGGGATCGAACCATCGAAATTTCGAAAACTCGATGAAAGCGAAGCCGATTCCCTCGCCAAGAAAATCCGAGATAGCGGAGCAAAAGCTACGTTCGTGGGCTTAGGTTGTCCACGTCAAGAAGTTTGGGCGTACGAGTTTGGAGAGTCGCTTCAAATGCCGATCTTTACCGTGGGAGCTGCGTTCCAATTTCACGCCGGTAGGTTGTCCCAAGCTCCAAAGTGGATGCAAGATAGCGGTCTGGAGTGGTTCTATCGACTGGTGATGGAGCCTGGTCGACTTTGGAAGCGATACTGTTTCCTGAATCCAGCTTACCTAACGCTGCTCGGATTACAGTGGACAAAGCTACGCGTTATCGATCCCGAAGATACCTTAGCCCCCGACGAACGAATTCTTCACGGCTGATATGCACTTTGCATCGGGTTTAGCAATTTGTGACAGTCGAACGAGTGCTTAATCACTGCAAATTTTGGGTACGACGGACTTCCAGTCCGTCGACAAACGTTGGCACCGACGGACTGGAAGGCCGTCATACACGTTCAGCTCAACCCTCATTTTAAGGTGTGAAGAACCACGAGCCGATTTTTACGTTTCAGAAACTTGGCTAACGCCACGACTCAAGTGTAGCTTTAATCGCATGACTTGGTTCGATGATTAGATTAAATTAATGGCATGAATTCCTATCTCGCCTACCGCCTTAGTTTAATGCTCCTTTGCCTTGGGCTATTTTGCTCGGCCAGTAACGTAACGGCAGATGAAGACTCACCCAGTGACTTGGCCGAAGGCAAATCATCGACCGAAGCTGGCCATTCTGCTCATGGAGAAGTTTTTGACAAAGGACCGCGTCAAGCCGCGTACTTGATGCCAGGCATGGGGAACGTCCATTGGAAGATTGAAACGAAGTCTCCGATGGCGCAACGGTTTTTCGACCAAGGGCTTGGACAACTTCACGGCTTTTGGTACTTCGAAGCCGAACGCTCTTTTCGCCAAGTCGCGGCGATCGATCCAGACTGTCCCATGGCTTATTGGGGGATGGCAAGAGCCAACATGCAGAACGAAAAACGTGCTCGGGGTTTCATTGCCGAATCGATGAAGCGAGTCGACAAAGCTTCTGCCATGGAAAGTCGACTCATCAAAGCCTTGTCGAAGCTTCTCGAAGTAGATGCGAAAGTAACAAAAAAAAGCCGACTCGAAGTCTATATAAAGTCGTTGGAAGAACTCGCCACGGAATATCCCGAGCATATCGAAATCCAAGTTATGCTGGTGCTTCAGCTTTGGGAAAGCGAGAAAGACGGGCTTAAAATGCAAAGCCGCGTGGCCGTCGACGCGATGTTGGAAGAGATTTTCAGCGCGAATCCGCGACATCCGGCCCATCACTTCCGAATTCATCTCTGGGACAACACGAATCGCAAACGAGCCTTACCTTCGGCTGCTGCCTGTGGGCCCGCGGCACCTGGCATCGCTCACATGTGGCATATGCCTGGCCATACTTATTCGGGACTCAAACGCTACAACGATGCCGCTTGGCAACAGGAGGCATCTTCACGCGTCGATCACGCGCACATGATGCGCGATCGAGTCATGCCAGATCAAATCCATAACTTTGCCCATAATAATGAATGGCTTATTCGTACATGGACCAAAACGGGCCAAGTCGAACAAGCTTTGAGTCTCGCCAAGAATATGTGCGAACTCCCTCGACATCCGGCCTATAACACACTGACAAAAGGGAGCGCTAGCTTTGGACGAAAACGTATCCTCAGCGTTTCGACAACCTATGGTCTTTGGGAGCAGTTTCTGTCTCTGTCGCAGACACCCTATTTCGAAGTCACCAAGGATGAAAAGCTAGACGATGAACGATCGGCATGGATAGCGATTGCGTACGCGATGGTAGGAAATGCGAAGGAATCGAACCAAGTGCGCGAGCAGATGGAGGCTGAGCTTAAAGCAACCTTATCCAAACAGAACAAACTGCTTGAAGAAATTAATCGAATTCAAGCGAAGCGAGCACCCACCAAGTCCAAAACTACGCAACCTGTCGCTATCAAGCCACAACGAGCCCCCAAACTCGGTGGAGAAATTGCGCTCGACGAATTTGCTTGGAATGAACTACCGAGCGATCAGAAAGCAACCGAGCCAAAACCTTTTTCGGAAGAGGCGATAAAGCAATGGACTAAAGAGGAAAAGGATCAAACGAAGAAATGGCAGGATGCTCAAGATCGAATGAAGAGTCTCAAACAGCAGATCAATGCCGTTTTGGCCTTTCAATCTGCCAGTGCGTCCAAGTATCGCGACGCAATCACGTTTGCGAGACAATCCGGAAGCATGATTCCCAATCATTTTCGGCTGGAATGGTACTCTGAGCTAGGCATGCATCGCGAAGCCTTGGGCAAAGCCAAAGAATTTATCAAAGCCGAACCTACCGACGTGGTCGCGCTCGGAAATGGAATCTGGATAGCTTGGCAAGCCAACGATCGCAAGCAAGCGAAAGCTTGGGCCGTCGACTTCGCGAAAGTAAGTTCGGCCACCGATAAGAAGGTGACCCTCTTTCAACAGCTCACACCAATTTTCAAAGATCTGGCGATTGATTTCGACGAGATTCGAAAGTCAGCTCTCGCAAAGGATCTCGGTCATCGACCCGAATTGGATACGCTGGGACCCAATCGGTGGTCGCCTTATGCAGCTCCGACATGGGATCTGACAGACAATCAGGGCCGACAACTTTCGTCGAAGTCCTGTCAAGGTAAGCCTTACGTCTTGATATTTTACCTTGGGTTGGGATGTCTGCATTGCGTTGAACAACTCCAAGCCTTGTCGCCAATGCTCGAACAATTCGAAGCCGCTGGATTGGACGTCTTGGCAGTGAGTTCGGAAACTCCGGTGAGCCTTCGAGAAGGATTGGTCAACTATGGTAAACCAATGAATATCCCATTGCTTGCCAATCCTGACCTCGGTGTTTTCAAAGAGTTTCGTTGTTTTGATGACTTCGAAAACCAACCGTTGCATGGTACGTTTGTTGTCGACTCGAAAGGACGTGTTCGATGGCAAGATCTAGGTGCCGAACCTTTCATGGACATCGAGTTTTTGCTTCGGGAAGCTAAGCGTCTTTTGGCAACCTACTAAATATCCGTGCGCGATTGTGAAGCATGAAGAAGCTAACGATTTCGGGCAGCTTACGCGTTACCTCGCCCACGTCTTCGTGGGAGAGGTCGGGCTCTCAGGCCCGGGAGAGGGCCGCATTTTCCGTGGCGCAGGAGAAGACCCTCTCCCGGCCGCTACCGCGTCCGACCTCTCCCGCAAGCGGGAGAGGTTACAAATACCAAGTAAATTCA